>JANNDL010000166.1:0-4377 GCA_031387665.1 Chamaesiphon sp. OTE_75_metabat_95
GTTTAAGATTGAACAGTAACATCGACAATTGCTAGCATGAAGCGGCGTTTTTATTCTACTGTCTTGTCACGCTTCCATGGTCGGGAAACCCGACCGGAGCGAGCCGCTGGGGGAGCGGGCTTCCGCCAACGGGGGTAACCCCCGTTGGCGTAGCCTCTCCGTCAGGAGATATAAAAAAACGACAAGACACCTACCCCTACAGATCTATCGATATATGTTAATTAATTTACAACTCGCCAAATATTTTACCCTCGATCGTCTGGAAATAATTACTAGTGGAACCTGAATCTATCGCCCGCTCATTCGCATTTTACGGATTTGCTTTCTTTGGAATTATCCTGATTAGATATTTCGTCTTAGCAGGCGGAATTCATCTATACCTGTATGGAATTTTTGATCGATCTACTGCAATTAATGATGATAATCACCCAAAAAATAGATTATCTCCACCCTGGAAATCGATTAGGCGAGATATCAAACTTTCGATTGTGTCATCGATCGTATTTGCACTAGCCGCAGCCACGATCGTTTCAGCCTACGACTTGGGTATTACCCGACTATACTCTGATGTCGATCGATATCCACTCTGGTATTTAGGCATTAGCTACCTGGTCGTAATTGTCCTCCAAGACACCTATTTTTACTTTTTGCATCGGTTGTTTCATCACCCACTATTGTTCCGCTGGTGGCATCAGGGACACCACAGATCGCATCAGCCGACACCCTGGACATCTTTTGCTTTCGATCCGCCAGAAGCAATCGTTCAATCCCTATTTCTTGTGGCGATTGTGTTCATCATTCCGCTGCACTTGATCACCGTCATCGCAGTGCTTGTCACCATGACAGTCTGGGCAATCGTCAATCACCTCGGACTCGACAAACTCCCCACTAACTTCCCCCATCATTGGTGCAGTCGCTGGTTTACAGGGCCATTTCACCACGGGATTCATCATCACCATTATGCCCTGCACTACGGGCTGTATTTTACATTTTGGGACAGACAGCTCGGCACCGAAATACCTCAATTCGATTCTCTAAGGAGAGGCTATTGCTAGGGCAAACGCTCCGCTACCGCCAACGAGAGTTTATCACCCAAAAGACAGAGGGACTTGTGGGCATAAATACCCCAAAAGTTAGATAGACACAACATCTAAATCCGTAGAGAATTGAGAAACATCAAAGCTTTAAGCGCATTTGCAATTCTCAATTCTCAATTCTCAATTAATTTAATTATGTCTAACCCCAATGGCGTGATGATGCAGTATTTCCACTGGTACTGCCCAGAAGATGGTAGCCTCTGGAATCAGGTTGCCGAAAAATCTGCGGATCTAGCAAAAGCAGGAATTACTTCGCTGTGGCTCCCGCCTGCTTACAAAGGAACGGGTGGCGGGATGGATGTAGGCTATGGAGTTTATGATTTGTTCGATTTGGGTGAATTCGACCAAAAAGGCTCGGTACGGACGAAATACGGTACCAAAGATGAATATGTTCGCGCAATTCAAACCGCCCAAACAGCAGGGATCCGCATCTATGCCGACGTGGTGTTCAATCACAAGCTAGGCGCAGATCTAGAGGAAGAAGTAGAAGCAACGCCTTTTAGTACCGACAATCGCACTGAGACAGTTGGAGAGTACCAAAAGATTAAAGCCTGGACACATTTTACCTTCCCTGGACGTGCTGGTAAATATTCCAAGCTGGAATGGCATTGGTGGCATTTTGATGCGATCGACTATAATGCCTTCAATCAAGATGAATCTGCGATTTATTTACTCAAAGGTAAATCTTTCGATCCTAATGTTGACTTAGAAAAAGGTAATTTTGATTACCTCATGGGTTGCGATCTCGACATAGAAAATCCTGAAGTAGTCGGTGAACTCAACTATTGGGGTGAATGGTGTTATGACACGACTAATGTTGACGGTTTTCGGTTTGATGCTGTCAAACATGTGTCGGCAGAATTCTTTCAAAAGTGGATTGAACATGTTCGTAATTATGCCCAGCGAGATCTATTTGCCGTAGGTGAATATTGGTCTTATGAGGTAGATGCGCTGCACAGTTTTATCGAAACAACTGACGGTAAAGTTAGCTTATTTGATGCACCACTACATTACAATTTTCACGTTGCTAGTCAAGCAGGTGAGACTTACGATCTGCGCCAAATTTTTGACAATACCCTCGTTCAGCAACAGCCAGCATTGGCTGTTACTCTCGTCGAGAATCATGATTCTCAACCGCTTCAGTCGCTAGAATCGATCGTCGAAGCCTGGTTCAAACCGCTTGCTTATGCCCTAATTTTACTTAGAGATGCCGGATATCCCTGTATTTTTTACGGCGATTATTATGGAGCACATTACAAAGACAGCAAAGACGGTAATGAGTACGAGATTTGGATGGAGTCTCATCAGTTTCTGATCGACAAATTTCTTCATGCTCGTCAAACTTATGCCTATGGAGAACAACAAGATTACTTCGATCATCCAAATACGATCGGTTGGACAAGATTGGGCGACACGGAGCATCCTGGTGGAATGGCAGTGGTATTGAGCAATGGTGAAGCTGGGACTAAATGGATGAACATTGGACAACCCAACTGTACCTATATTGATATTACCGAACATGTGCCGGAATCGATATCCACAAATAATGATGGTTGGGCGGAATTTCGCTGCAATGGTGGCTCGGTTTCAGTGTGGGTTAAATCAGTTTAAGAGTAAAATAAATGAAGCCTAAAGCCTGCCTAATTTTCAATCCCGTTGCTGGACAAGGCAATGCCGAGCAAGATCTGGAAGAAATCAAGTCCCTACTCAGTCCAGCCATCGATCTCGAAATAATAATCACCACGGCTGAATCCGAACCTGGACAACTAGCCAAAGATGCCATTGCTGGAGGTGCCGCGTCAATCATTGCCTCTGGCGGCGATGGCACTTTATCCGCCGTAGCTGCCGCTCTGATGAGCAGCAACATCCCTCTCGGCGTAATTTCACGAGGCACCGCCAATGCTTTTGCCAATGCCTTGAATCTGCCGACAACCATCCCTGAAGCCTGTGAATCGATCGTCGCAGGGCAGACTCAAGTAGTCGATATGGCAGTTTGTAATGGCTTGCCGATGGTACTCCTAGCGGGAATCGGGTTTGAAGCTGAGACTGTAGATCTGGCAGATCGGGATGCCAAAAATAGATTGGGGATGCTGGCTTATGTCCTGGCTGGACTCAAGCAAGTCGGCAACCTCAGCCAGTTTGAGGTCGAAATCGAGCTAGAAGATAAAATTATTGCAGTTTCCGCCGCCGCAATTACGATCGCCAATGCTGCCCCAGCTACCTCAATTTTGGCGCAAGGATCGGCGGGAGTAGTATTTGATGATGGAATGCTCGATCTAACGATTGTTGCCCCCACAACGCCATTAATCGCCATCGCAACTGCTTTCGACTTACTCAGTTCAACTCTGCGCGGCATGGCATCCCAGCGAGAAGAAGTTGGCTTCTTGCGATCGAACAAATTCAAAATTACCACCACACCACCCCAAAAAGTGGTGTTAGATGGGGAGATAATTGGGATGACTCCGATCGAGATCGAGTGTATCCCAGGTGGATTAACTATATTTGCCCCCCAAGTTGAGGAGCCACAACCATTAGAAAAATTGGCTGGATTACCCAACCTGAAAATTGAGATCAAGACCGAATAGTCTTGTTATCGATTAGCTTTACGCTTGAGCAATAGATCTCTCAAATTTACTCGTTTGCCACCACTACTTTGATAAATAGGCTGTCCGGTTTTACCTTGCATAATTTGTCCGAGTCGATCGATTGTATCATCGGCACTTTGGTATGATTTTAGCGTTAAGAGCATATTAGTTCGATCGCATAATTGATCGGGATTGGCAACTCCACAGACGATGCCTAAACCGCTCTGCTTGTCAACACCTGCTCCAATAAATGTACGACCATCCTGAAATGATTTTTGAATCGCCGTAGAGACGATCGAACACCGCTCTTGAGGCGTATATTTAGTTCCAAAGAATTCACTTTTCCACATAATTAGAACTGTGCTTTCTGGATTGCCAGAGACGGTGGCAACAGTCGCAGGTGTCACTTTGCGGCTACTTGGGTCTGTCGCTCGACCGCAGGAAAATTGGACTGTATCCGAACTGCTTTCGGCGGCAGGTTGGGCAGTGGAGATCGTGGGCATAGTCCCAGCGATGATGGTTGTGAGCAGACACAGAGTAGTTAGGGCTTGCTGAAAAAGTCGATAAATGGCATTAAATTAGATCGATCATTTATCAATTCAATTTAATCTATCAGCAATCCCTAACTACTCTGTGTCTGCTCACAACCATCATCGCTGGGACTATGCCCACGATCTCCACTGCCCAACCTGCCG
>JANNDL010000167.1:0-11681 GCA_031387665.1 Chamaesiphon sp. OTE_75_metabat_95
ATTTAAGATATGAAGATTAACAAAAAAAACCGAAATAACGCGACAACGATCCAAAAAAACCCCACAATTATTCTGGTTAAGTTTGGGTTTATTTCTTCGGCTTGGTGCGGTTTTTTGTGTTTTTTTTTGTGGGGGCAACCCCCCTAAAAAAAACGCCGCTAAACCGTCGGGGAACCCGACGTTGGCGATAGCCTCTCCGTCAGGAGTTACGCGCATCCGCAACCCAACCTACATACCTCAACTTCTAAATCTAAAGCCCAAATCCTAAAGCCTAACCCCTACTCCCTACCCTCTACATTATGGAAGTTGATTTTCAGCAGATTGAAGCGCGGAAACAAATCTTAGAAACTACGCGGATCGAACTCAAAACTCACTTTGTTGGTATCGATGAAACGATCGACGATCTGCTCAACTATATTCAGATTTGGTATTTGATGCCAGAGATTTTGAGTCGTCCAATTATTGTTAATTTGTGGGGAATGACGGGAGTAGGCAAAACCGATTTAGTCCGTAGATTAGTTAAATGTCTGAATTTTCAGGATCGGTTTGTTGAGATCGAACTCAGTCATACAGAGGGCAGTTCTTGGGATAGCTCAGTCGGATCGGCACTAAATCGCAATAGTATTAGTGATGGGAAACCCGCCATAGTATTGTTTGATGAAATCCAGCGATTCAATACAATCAATGCTGATGGCACGCCAGTTCAGTCATCAAAGTTCACCGATTTTTGGGAGCTATTGAGTGATGGTAAATTATCAAAACGAGTTAGGGACGACCTAGACTATTATATTCAGGACTACTTATATCAGCAGAAAAATATTAAAAAGCGCAAAGAACGGGGGGAAGAAGATGTCGATGAAAACCCAGCATTAGGTTTTTATGAAGCCCAGAATCTTAAGTCAATGTTGCAATTAGATGGCGAAGTTTCGGATATTGCCGATATGTCTCAGATGCAGATGATCGAACAGATTCGTCAAGCTAAACAGAAGAAGAAAGTATACGAACCGATCGATCATTCTAAGACGCTGCTAATTATTAGTGGTAACTTGGATGAAGCTTTTTCAATGGCAACCCAAATTGCTGAGTCAGATGTGGATGCAGACATCTTCCATGCTTTTACCAAGAAGATTACAATGGTGGACATCAAAAATGCTTTGAGCAAGAGTTTTCGCCCTGAACAAGTTGCCAGATTCGGGAATATTCACCTGATCTATGCCAGTCTCAAAAAGTGTGACTTTGAGAAGCTAATTGAGTATGAGATCGATCGCATTATTGCAACGACTAAATCTAAATTTGATGTGACGGTACAAGTCGATCGATCTGTCCATGAGCTGGTTTATCGTAATGGTGTATTTCCAGTTCAGGGTGTCCGCCCAGTATTTTCTAGCTTGGTTGATATTCTAGAAACTAATTTAGCAAAGTTCTTATTTACAGCCCTGTTACGCAGTGAGAAAAACATTGATATCGTATATAACTTCGACAAGTCCCAAATCACTGCTCAGATTGGCTATCAGCTAGAAGAGATTCCGTTTGTAGGCAGGATTGATAAAATTCGTCAGAGCAATTTGGAAGCAACTGTTGCGAATATTAGCGTACATGAATCTGGTCATGCGGTAGCCTACATGGTGTTGTTTAGCTTGGCACCATTACAGCTAAAATCTAAATTAGCTAGTAGTTATGCGGGTGGATTTACGTTCCCACACCAAATTTATGAAACCAAAGAAAATTTAGTGCGTCAGATCAAGATCTACCTTGCAGGTGGACTAGCTGAAGATATCATGTTTGGGGATAAATTAGCTTCAGTCGGACGGATTCACGATCGCGAACAAGCTACCAAAATCACGATCGACTATATCCGACGCTATGGTTTTGATGATGAATTCCAAGCTAACTATACCCTCGAATATGGGCATAGTATGGAGATGAAAGCAACCGATAACGATGTTGAAAAAATGATTGCACGACTAGTATCTGAAACTAGAGAACTGTTAGCTTTTAATAAACCGCTACTGCAAGAGCTATCGAGTAAATTGTCAGAGAGCGGCAATTTAACAGCAGAAGAAGTTGCCCAAATTGGGGTCAAACACGGATTACCAATCGTGGTTGAAGCTGAAGGATTTCTCAAAATCCCAGCCTACGAACAATTCTTACCAAAATCAGATTTTACTTAATCATCTACTTTGAATCAAAAATCGTAATAAATAAATATATTGACATGAAAACTGCATGGGTATTTCCTGGACAAGGATCGCAAGTTCTTGGCATGGGAGTGGATTTATTAGAACTAGATTCTGCGAAAGCAACATTCGATCGAGCCACTGAAATTCTAGGTTGGTCGATCGTTGATATCTGCCAAAATGATGAAGTAAAATTGGCAAATACTCAGTATACTCAGCCATGTTTGTATGTAATTGAAACTATCCTTGTAGATCTACTCAAGCACAAAGGATTGACGGCTGATGTAGTGGCTGGGCACAGTTTGGGTGAATTTGTCGCACTTTATGCGGCGGAGGTGTTGGATTTTGAGACGGGATTGCAGCTAGTCAAGCGTCGCGCCGAATTGATGGCTCAAGCTTCTGATGGTGGGATGACAGCTCTGTTGGGATTCGATCGATCTCAGTTAGAAGACGCGATTGCGGCGACGGAAGGGGTAGTTCTAGCTAATGATAATAGTGCAGCGCAAGCGGTAATTTCCGGCACCGCTGAGGGGATTGCGGCGGTAGTGGCTCAAGTAAAATTGAAAAAGGCGATTCCGCTGAAAGTCTCTGGTGCCTTCCATTCCCCGATGATGGCAACCGCCGCTGCTGAATTTAGTAAGTTGCTGGCTCCGGTTACTTTCCACGATGCCAAAATCCCCGTGCTGTCGAATGTTGCGCCACTCCCAGCAACTGATGGAGCTGAATTAAAATCACGCCTGGACAAACAAATCACTGGCTCGGTGCGGTGGCGAGAAATATCACTCCAGTTGCCCGAATTAGGCATCACACAGGCGATCGAAGTCGGTCCTGGCAAAGTACTCGGTGGATTGATTAAACGCACCTGTGAGGGGGTTTCAGTGGTGTGTATGGGCACTCGATCTGACTTGGACTCGATTACTTAGACTGGCGATTACTTTAGTCTACTGTCGAGGTAAAAGTAACGGAGACAATATTGAGATGGCAAAAGACATCTACCACAACACAGTAAGAATTGCACTAGAAAAAGATGGTTGGAAGATTACCGACGATCCGTTAACTTTAAAGGTGGGTGGAAGATCGGCTTTTATTGATTTGGGGGCAGAGAAGCTATTTGCCGCAGAAAAAGAAGATCGACGAATTGCAGTAGAGGTAAAAAGCTTTATTAGTGCATCACCTGTCAGAGATTTGGAGCAGGCATTAGGTCAATACATTATGTATTCGCAGGTCTTAAAAAGACAGCAATTCGATAGATCGCTATATTTAGCAATCTCACAGGGTGTGTTCTCAGACTTTTTTTCAGAAGAGTTGCCCCAATTAATGATCGAACTCAATAATTTAAAAATACTTGTTTTTGATATAGAATTAGAGGAAATTACCAGATGGATAACATAGAGTTTTATCGGCAAAATATTGAGAAGATTTTACGAAAATATGCAGAAATTCCCTACTCCAATGGCGAAATCGATCAGTGCTTGATTATCGATCGAGACCGCAATCACTTTATGCTATTTGATGTGGGCTGGCAACAGAAACGGCGGGTACATGGTTGCATTACTCATGTTCAAATTATCGATGAGAAGATCTGGATTCAACGGGATGGAATTGAGGATGGAGTTACTGACGAGCTAGTTGCGGCAGGAATTCCTAAGGATCGGATTGTTTTAGGCTTTCATCCCCTTAATGTGCGTCAACATACGGGCTATGCAGTAGCGTAGCGTTTTATTGCGTTGTGAGAAATTCACGGCTCTTGCTGCTCACTTTCAGCAGCATCGAGATCGATCGATAGTGCCAGTTGATAGACATATCGACGCGATTGGGAGATTTGTTCGGCGACGATTTTGCTGGCTTGAGAGCGGGATGTACCGCTGAGGATTAGTTCGATTAGAGCTTGCTCAATTGCTTGAACTGACAGGGTAGGATTGCTTACAGGTGCGCCTGCAAGTACCAGGACATATTCCCCTTGCGGTTCTGTTTGAGTGTAATGTTCGATCGATTCGCCCACGGTTCCCCGCCAAAATTCCTCGTGGAGTTTGGTTAGTTCTCGACAGATGGCAAGTTGTCGATCGATCCCAAATGTCGTGCCAAAATCTGCTAAAGTCTGACGTAAACGGTGGGGAGATTCGTAGAATACCAGCGTTCGGGCATCACCTGAAACTGATTCTAATCTGTCTTTGCGCTCCTGTCCTTTGGCTGGTAAAAAGCCTTCAAATGCAAATCTGTCGCTGGGCAATCCTGACGCGCTCACGGCAGTAATTACCGCCGTCACACCAGGAATTGGAATCACCCGAATTCCGGCGGCGACACAAGCAGCAACAATCAGATAACCAGGATCGGAAATTCCTGGCATCCCCGCATCCGTCACAAGAGCAATTGATTTTCCCGACTGTAATTGACTGAGCAATTCAGGAATCCGCTGCTGTTCGTTATGCTGGTGATAGCTGATTTGGGGTGTCTTGATCTGGAAGTGATGCAATAATTTCCCCGTATGGCGGGTATCTTCAGCGGCAATTGTATCGACATCTTGCAATACCTGAATCCCCCGCATCGTCATATCACCCAAATTGCCAATCGGCGTACCGACTAGATAGAGCGTTTTGCCAGTGACTTCATTCGACATGGGTTTATGGATAGGAATAGGATGCCAGCGGGGTGTCTCGAAACTAGCGATTCAACGGGCGATCGAGTCAGTATTCACCGAGTACAATCTAGATCTTGCCACAGTTACGGGACTTGCAACACTCGATCGCAAGGCAAATGAGCCAGGATTAATTGAATATTGTCACGAGTCGGGTTGGTTTTTAAAAATATACAGCCCAGAACGGCTAAATTCCGTTGCCGTCGGCAATCCATCTCCGCGAGTATCGGCACTAGTTGAAACTGTCAGTGTCGCAGAAGCCGCCGCTCTATGTGCGGCGCAAACCAATATTTTATTGGTACCTAAACAAACATTTCGGCTTGGTGCTAAAGGTGAATTTGTGACGCTGGCGATCGCTGGCGTTGCTGAATCTAGTTACGATTCACCCAATGGGGCAACGCAAATCTGCAAGATTGAACCTCGATCGAACTTTACCTGTCTAAGCATCCAGAAGACAAATAAATTACTGGAGTTTCGTTATGAATAAATCAATTCTCACCATTTTAACTGGCTTACTGGTACTCGCTCCGCTAGCGGCCCAGGCTGGTTCGCTCCAAAATCGGATTAATCATCAAGAGTACCGAACTTATCGTGGCGTTAAAAATGGCTCCATTTCGCCTAAGGAATTTCGCCAGATCGATCGACGAGAAAATAATATTGAAGCGGCACGACTGCGGGCAATTCGCAGCGGTGGTAAATTAACTCAAGCTGAGAAACACCGTCTCAACCAGCGTCTGAATCAAAATTCTAAGACTATCTACGACTATAAGCACAATTAATTGGTAGGATACAAACCCGACTTTTTGGAAAAGTCGGGTTTGTGGCAGCACTAAATTCATTGTTTTAAGTAGATGGTATTAGGAGTGAATAATTCGATCGAATTGATGACTGACGATCTATTAGTCAAACGCTGTGTTGCTGAAAACGATCGGCATAGCTTCAGAATATTATATCGTCGCCACCAAGCTCGCGTGCGCCAAATTATTTACCAGCTTTGCGATCCAACCAGTTTGGATGATTTAGTCCAAGAAGTATTTTTGCGGGCGTGGAAAGGACTGCCAAAATTTCGCCAAAGTTCTCAGTTTTCGACATGGTTATATCGGATTGCCTGGAATGTTGCATCAGATCGTCGGCAAACTCTGGCTAAAGATCGATCGCGGCTGCAAATTATCTCTGAAAATATTGCTACACAGCATGATGACCCCGATCTAATTCAGCTTCACTATCAAGATTTAGTTCGGGCGGGATTAAGTTGTTTGAGCGCAGATCACCGAGTTGTATTAGTACTGCACGATCTAGAAGAATTGCCCCAAAAAGAGGTGGCGGAAATTCTCAAAGTTCCAGTTGGCACAGTCAAATCTCGATTATTTCATGCCCGTAGTGGGATGCGAAAATTCTTAGAGCAAGCGGGAGTTCAAATTTAGTTACTATTGAAAGATTTCAGGTTAATTACTATCAACTATCAAATCTAAACTGATGAATGACTTTCCCGACAAAGAACCTAAACTAGCTAACTTCTTGCGCCAAAATCGCTCGATCGCACCACCAGAAACACCAGAATTAGGAGATCGGTTAATGTTGGAGATCGACTTACTGCCTACTCATTCACAATCAACATTTGCCGACACTTGGCAGCGATATATAATTGGTGGAATCGCGCTAGTTATCACGGGCATTGCTGGTGTATTAGCTGTTCAGATCGTCAATCCACCCGAACCAAGCATCGCCGAACTAAACCAGCTTAATCTTTTTCTTGAAGCTCACGCGCCCAATTTAGCCGATCGTTCGGAACTAGACTCAGCTAATTATGAAGACTCCGTAGATTTAGATCTAGATTTATTTTAAGCCATTAACTTTATCCTAATTGGGAGAACTTTCTCCATTTATTCTCAGTCTGAAAAGTTATTACCCTCGATCGAATTATGATGCCCTGCTTTCGCCTAATCACCTGCTTCTCAATTTTACTATCGATTGCCACGATTCTACCTGCACGAGCAGATCTATCACTCAACCAAAATAATCGATCGACAAATAGTGAACTAAAAATCCCCGCTGGAAATCTCGGCAATCTTGCCAAAGAACTCAACCTCTCAAGCGATCAGATTCAGAAACTCCAACAGCTCCGAAAAAATGCTCAAGGCAAAAACAAAGAACGTCGTCAAATTTTGCAGGCAAATAAACAGGATCTAAATCAATTAATTCAAGGAAATGCCAGTACCGATCAGGTTCGTCAAAAACGACAGCAGGTGCAATCTTTGCAACGTGAAATTGCTGATACTAATTTTGAACAAACATTGGCAATCCGCGAGATTCTCACTTCAGAACAGCGCGTCAAGCTCCAGCAAATTATGGAACAACGTCGTCAAAATCGCCAGAAACTCAAGTAATTAATTATTAATCATTAATTATAAAAACTATGACTTACACAGTTAACCTGTAGGGGTGCCCTTAATGGGTACCCTCAGATCTTTGCTCTAACTAGTCTGAATATCTTGCTGTAAAATGTGCCTGTCGATTGCTAGAATACAAATAACCAATTGTAAATGGGATGAACATAATGCCGACTAACTTTCGACTAATTACGATTCCGGTTAGCCATTATGTTGAGAAAGTACGGTGGGCACTAGACTACCTCAAAATTCCGTTTCAAGAATCGCCGCAGATGCCGCCATTTCACCGTACAGCAGTTAAGAAATATGGTGTAATGACTGTGCCAGTGATGATTGCAGATTCGTTGGCGGAGCCTCTTCTCGGAACGAGACGCTTCTGCGTAGGCAGACGCTTTGCGAACGCGAACAGAATGAGAATCGTCAAAACGGATTCTACCGATATCTTGCGATATCTAGATACGCTTCATCCAGGTAAGCTCTATCCGCCCGATCCCGAATTGCAAGAACTTACCACCGAACTAGAGACATTATTTAACCTAACTTTGGGCGTAAGTACTCGTCGGTGGGGATATTCACATGTGCTCACCCGCGAACTACTCTATCCGCGCTGGACATTAGGCGTACCATTCTGGCAAAAGCTTTTATTTCCGATTATCTTCCCCAAAGTCGAACCAATTATCCGCGAGAGCTTTAAGATCACGCCAATATCTGCTGTCGAATCTTATCAGGAAATCATCAGGGTATTCGATCGAGTTACCGAAGTATTATCCGATGGGCGCAAGTATTTACTCGGCGATCAATTTTCGGCAATCGATATCACGTTTGCTGCCCTAGCAGTGCCCATTCTTCAACCCGCCGAACAGTACACCCCATCTACGCCACTCGATTTATTACCCGCTCAGATGCAGGCTGATATTCGCAACTGTCGAGCTACTCCCGCAGGTGAATTTGGCTTGCGATTGTATCGAGAAAACAGACGCTAGTTAACGTTTTCTAGCACCATTTGATAATGCTCCACCGTCGGAAATGGATCGTAGAAATGGTGCAATAAGGAACGCCATTCTTGATACTCTGACGATTGACGAAAACCAACAGTATGATCTTCTAATTCTTGCCAGCGTACCAGCAAAATATATCGATCGCAATTTTCCAGACAATGCTGAAGTTCATGGGAAATATACCCTGGCATCGCCACAATTATCTTTGAAGCCACCCTAAAAGTAGCTTCAAATTCGCCAGCTAACCCAGCCTTAATATCCAGAACCGCAACTTCTAATATCACTCGCTCAATTCCTCCCCTAACCTTATTGGCAGAGTCCACCCGTCACTGAATTCAGTGCTACTGGACTAGGAATCGGGCTACCAATCACGGAAGTGGTGCAGTTAACCTGAACATTGCGAGGATTGAGATTCCGAAAAATCACCGTAGACTGTCCTTGCTGGCGACGACTGCGAAAACTACCGCCTGTAGATGTCGTCGTTGTGGAGGTAGTCACAGTACTACTCCCAGGATAAAAATCTGAATTTACCCGTTCAACTGTAGTGGTTGTCTCAGTTGAGGGAATATAAATCGTGGTTGAGGAATAGCCACCCGCAGGAAAACCTTGAATGAAAACATTCTGCGCTCTTACCGCACTTGGTAACAGCAAGGAGATTAACGCTGTAGAAATCGCCGTTAAACAGATAAACTTGTTCATGATTAACTCCTAGTAAAAATTACTTACCAGTTAGATTTTTAACCTTCAATTGACTTTGCCCAATCCTGCGCCCAGGCGAGGATTTGATGTACCTGTTCGATTGTCGCTGCTTCGCAATAGAGTCTGAGCACTGGCTCTGTGCCACTAAACCGAATTAATAGCCAACTATCATCAGCTAAATTAAATTTGTAGCCATCAGCCAGATTTCGATCGCGTACTTCTATCTTAGCAATTTTGGCAAATGGTTTACTCTCCAATTCCGCCATCAATTTCGATCGTACATCCATACTGGATAAATGTAAGTCCACTCGATCGTATTTGAAATTATAGTCAGTCTGGATTTCCAACGCACGGTATAAGTCACCTAAATCTTGCTGGGATTTAGCGTTCGGCTTTGCCGTACCGGAGGTAATCGCTTCAAGCAGGTACAATGCTGATAATAGGGCATCCCGTTCGGGAATATGATTGCCGTAGCCAATTCCGCCTGATTCTTCCCCGCCGATGAGAGCCTGCGTTTCCAGCATTCGATCGGCGATATACTTATAGCCAATTGGCGTTTCATAGATTGGCAAGTTATACAGTTTGGCGATTCTAGGAACGAGATTAGAAGTACTCACCGTCTTGATAATTTCGCCCGTAAAGCCCCGATTTTTGACCAGATGCTCAATCAGAATCGGAATCAAAATCTGTGAACTCAGGAACTCACCAGAGCCATCTACAGCCGCAATTCGATCGCAGTCACCATCAAAAACTAGTCCAACTCTTACTCCAGGCTCATCCTTCTTACTCCGAATCACCCGCATCAATTGCGATAAATACTTCGCCAAAGGCTCCGGCGCACCGCCACCAAATAAAGGATCGGTTTTACTATTTAGCTCAGTAATCGGCAAGCCTAATAATCTATCCAGCCCAGTACTCGCCGCACCATTCATCACATCGGCAAATACCGTCAACTTACCAGATGCGATCGATTGTTGAATACTTGCTAAATCTACCTTCTCCCTCAACCCATCACAATAACTCGCCCACGGATCGAAAGTAGTCAAAGTTCCAGGCTGACTAGTCGGCAAAGTCTCATCCAACCTAGCCTCAATCTGCTTCGTGACATCCGGCGATACCGAACCACCAAAATTGCCCTTCACCTTCAGTCCCAAATAAGCCCCAGGATTGTGACTAGCCGTAATTACCAGCGCACCCAGGGCATCCTGACTATGAGCCGCCCAACTAAATGCTGGAGTCGGCGCGAACGTCTCACTCAAAATCACATCAAACCCAGCCAGCCGCACAGCCTCAGCCATCCGCTTCGCAAACGTCTCCGCCATGAACCTGCGATCGAATCCCACAATAATCTGCCGATTACCCGTCTTGGCACCATAAGTATCTGCCAACACCGCCGCAGCAATCGGTGCAACGTGGAGTAATCGATCGAATGTAAACTCACCCCCAATCACACCCCGCCAGCCATCTGTCCCAAATTTAATTGCGTCCACAGTCATCAGTTCTAGTATTTAGCAATGTTCTTATTCTACATTGACAAAAACAGAATCAAACCATCAATTAGACCAAAAATGGTTCTGTTTTTAGCAGAACCATCTTTTATTCTAAAATCACGATCGAATCTAATTCAACCTAGCGAACTGTACCAACTTTGGCAGTCATATCGATCGGTTTGAGTAGATACAATCGCAGCATTTTTATCCCAATCGACGCGATTGTCGGTAGATTCACGATCTTTTTCAAGAACTTAGGCGTAGTAGAGCTTGCCGATGCTACTAATTTAAGATAATCTGCGGCACATTTATCCAAAATTGGGAAGAACTTAGGATGATCCACATCCAAGACAATTGGGAAGATCCGTCCCGCCGTCTTGTTTGTTTCCTGGATGACTTCGATATCAAAATCACGGCTATTCATCCCCAAAATTCCGTAGAATTTGCTTTCTCGATCTCGGAGATACATCGTAGCAAATACAGCCAAGAGGAAGAACCGACACCAGAGTTTTGCTCTGGTGTCATTTAATAACTGGGGTTGTCCACGCATCACTGCATCGAAGAAATCACCATGACGGTTCTCGTCTTGGCACCAATTATCAAAGAAATGGAAGATCGGATAAATTCGATGTTCGGGATTTGCTTCTAAGTGCTGGAAAATCTTGATATATCGCCAGTAACCAATCTTCTCCGATAGGTACACTGAGTAGAAGATAAATTTAGGTTTGAAGAAGGTGTAATTGTGATTTTGAGTGAGAAAGCCTAAATCGAGCGAGAGTCCAAAGTCAGACATCGCTTTGTTGAGAAAGCCAGCATGACGCGCTTCATCCCGCGATAGCAGGTTAAAACCTTCGGCTAGCAGCGGATTTTTGTGCTTGAGCTTACGACTGAGTTCTTTGTAGAGCAAGAATCCAGAAAATTCAGAAGTGCAAGAGCTTTCGAGAAACTCGATAAATATCTGACGGGTTTCCGCTGGGATATCGTCCCAAGACCTGTCGAATTTTTCATCTCTGACGAAGTGATTACGGTTATAGTCAATCCGCATTTCTTCGATAATCGCTTCGACCTCATCTTCATTGACAGAGAGATCCATTTTCGCCATCTCTTCAAAGTCGGTGGTGTAGAACCGAGGTGTGAGGAGAGTTTCTTTGGCAGGGCGTTTTACACCTGGTCTGATTTCGTCAAAGGATGATGGTTTTGTGAGGGAGTTTACCATAGTGATTTTTTATAATTAATTCAGATGAGGATCGTTAGCCGCACGACACAGCCTCAATAATATCTTGTTGGCGTAG
>JANNDL010000177.1:0-17982 GCA_031387665.1 Chamaesiphon sp. OTE_75_metabat_95
TGCGCCCAATCTAGCAGACGCTGCCAGGTTGAAAGCGATCGAGTATTATTTTTCAGTGGGGTAGATGATGAATGCATAGCAAACCAGCAGAATGGCAGATGTTTTCCAATGATTCTACATGTATTTTGATGTAGTAATCACTTTTTGTTTTAGTCTGGAGCGTACTTGTTGTTTAAAATCGGGGGTGTTTGTGTGAAGATTTTTCCTTTATCAGACCCGATTCTACTACCATTAGCACCCACAATTGCCAGGGCAATTGCGGACTATTTACAGTCAATTGCTCAGAAACCTCAGCTCAACTCGCTCCAAAAAAATTGGGCGGGTGACGTAACGGAGTTACCGCCAGACTTGTATGGGCATGGACAGTTTCAGCGATCGATCCGGCAAATCCCTACATCACAATACCAGTATGTCAGCACGATCGCACACCAATTGGCGGCAAAATCATCATTAACACCATTAGAAATTTGTCAGAATCTGGACATTTCAATTCCAACGCTGGCAGTCGTAGAAGGATCTGTTCTGTTGGAACTAGATTGTTGGTACAACGAGGCTAGTTACATTTACTTTCAACTCGCGCCCAAATCGATCGAGATTTGGCTCAATTATATTCATGATTTACCGTTCGAGCCGCCCCGTGGCACTGGTAGTTCAAGATCGACAGGATCGATTGATTCAGCTATCTACGCCCATGCCCGATGTTGCTCGTTGTTAAAATTGGCTGCAAATGAAAAAATAGTCAAAACTACCACCGACTGGCAAATTAGCAGATCAGATGGGTTGCTCGATCCTACATCCGTCCAAAATCAGCCCACAACCGATTCCAACTGTATTTTTGAGCACCCAGCCGAACAACAGCTCATCCAGACCTTAATGGCAGTCTTAGATGGGATCTACAGCGATAATTGGCAGTTGGAATCCTCACAAACTGCATCGACGGAGCAAATCAGCAGGAGAGGATGCAATGGACACCAAAAATCCCCAAATTGGACTAAGTTAACGATCGATCTTGCCCAGAGCTGGCTGGAATTCGATCGTCGCTGTCAAATTTTTGGCGAGATCAAAGATCGAAACCCACGGCTGGCAACCGCTAGATGTAAGCTAACTGCGATTTCACGGCGTTATTTACAGGTATTATTAGAAAATTATTTAGGTGTTGAAGCTGCTGTGAGCTTGTAATCAAAGCAATAGACGCTACCTGAGGTGATTCCCAGAAATGAATATACCCATCACCCTACCGCCCTATCCCCATCCGGTTGAGTCGATTGAGTACCCGCATCACCAGAGTCTCATCAACCACAGGTTTAGTAACAAAGTCATCAGCACCAGCGGCGAAGACTCGATCAATCCAGGGTGCCGCCGTATGAGCAGTTAGAAATAAAATCGGTAAATTTGTCCACTGGGGATCGGTGCGGACTGCCAGACATAGCTCGATCCCATCATGGGTAGGCATATCCAAATCCAGAATCAACAAATCAGGTGTAGCAGCTTCTAATGTCTCCCAAAATTGACTGGGTTCCGCTAGGGTTGTTACCGTCATGCCTTGCTGAGATAATAGTGCGCTCACCCCTGCGAGCAGAATCGGATCGTCGTCAACAATCATCACTCTTGCTTGACGAACGCGGGATTGGGCGAGCACTCGATCGACAGCCCCGAAGATTTGGCTGGGAGCTAATGGTTTTGCTAAAAATACCCTCCCACCCCTGCGAGCAATTTCGATCCGTTGTGACAGGCTTTTAGTCCCTGTAGCTGCGATTTTCTCGGCTGGCTGACTCAATACTAAAATGGGAATTTGGGGATAATCTCGATCGAGGTTAGATAATGCCGTTAATCCATCATCAATCTGGGGAAAACAATCTAAATCGAAGACAATTGCCTGGGGTTTCTGTGCTAACTGAGTGGGGATAAGTTCGCGCTCAATGACAATTTCAAAATCAGCATTTGCAGACTGCAACGATTCGCCCAAGCTAGGATCGCTTGTAATGATTAATAGCCACTTTGTTGGCGCAGCCTCCGCTCTGCGGAATCGATCTTGGGGGAGTGTGGGGATCGTGGGTTGATCCACTGGCATTTTACTAGCCATTTCTTGTCGTAATCGATCGACTCCAGCTTGCAATTGTTGTAGATGTTCAGGAGTTAAATCGGTAGTGCCACCCAGTAATAATTCGAGCTGCTTGGCGACTTTAGAGCCAAGTGGTAATCCAAAGGTACCGAGGGAACCCGCGAGATTATGAGCGCAGTGACGAGCCTCTTGGCGAATTTCCGCAGTTAAAGATCGATTCTCAGCGGCTATAATTATTCCCTCGATCTTAGCAACTCGATCGAGCATTTCGGGATAATGTCGATTCCAAATAGCTGCCAGAAATTGGAGTGGATCCTCGATCGATTTTGGGGGGCTAATCGTTGGTGATATGGCTGGAACCGGATGCAGCACTTCTAATGGAGGATCGATTCCGCACAGCGGAGGCTGCGCCAACGAAATAGCGAAATTATCCAGAGACTTGAGCCGATAACCAATCCCATAAACAGTCTCGACAAAATCTGTCGGCGCACCTGCGGCTTTGAGCTTGTGCCTGAGTCCCTTGATATGCGTCCGTACCGCCTCTTCACTCGGCGCGTCCTCATAAGTCCACAAATGTTCTAAGATCGCCCCACAGCTAAATAACCGCCGACTGTAGCGCAAGAATAGTTCTAGCAGGGCATATTCCTTTGGGGTCAGATTGAGTAATTGCTGCTGATAAGTAACCTCATAGCTGCGGGGATCCAGCGTCAGATCCTCCCATTTCAAAATGGGCGAAACGCGATCGTTTCCCCGTCGTAATAGTGCCCGAATCCGCGCTGATAGCTCCTCTGGATCGAATGGCTTGATCACATAATCATCTGCACCAGCATCTAAACCCGTCGCCCTGTCGTGATTGCTATCTAAACTCGTCAGCAACAAGATCGGCATCATATACCCCCGCGATCTCACCTGGCGACACAGACTCACCCCATCCAACTTCGGCAGGATCGAATCCAACAACAGCAAATCGTAATCAAATGCTTCAATAAAATCTAACCCTGCTTGGCCATCATGGGCGACTTCGACAGTATACTTGCGATCGGAGAGAGTTGTTTTGAGCGCGTCAGCCACCAATAAATCATCTTCGACCACCAAAATCTTCATGATTTTCCCAGGATTAACGAGAATAATGGGTCTAAAGCCCCATCTTAAAACTCCAATTATTAATTATTAACTACCTAAAGTTTCCAACCCAACGTTGTAGCGATTTGTTGAGCCAATTCTAATGGGCTAAATGGCTTGGCGATCGTCGATCGAATCCCTAATTCAGTATAGCTCTGTCGATCGGTTGATTGAACTTTTGCAGTCAACAAAATCACTGGAATCGACTTAGTGGCTGGATTAGCTTGCAACTCACTAAAAGTTGCCAACCCATCCATATCTGGCATCATCACATCCAACAAAATTGCATCTGGCTGTTCCCGCTCGGCGGTAGCGATGCCTTCCAAACCAGATCCAGCGATAGTTACTTCCCATCCAGCTACTGTTTCCAGACAGATTTGAGCAACTTCTCGAATCGATGGTTCGTTATCAACTATTAGGATCCGCTTACTATTCACGATGGTTTAGAGATTGGTGGTTTAGTGGTTTAGTTGTTAGTGGTTTAGCTAATTTAGTACAGATAGACAGATTTAATCTTTTAGTGATTTAGTGGGCACCGCCCACCTCATTGCTAAACCACTAAACCGCTAGACCACTAACAACCAAATTACTATCTTCGTGGCACTAAGCTTTGATAATCCAGATTAAGTGCAGAAATAGACTGAGGTGAATTACCCAACAAGCCTAAACTTTGAGCCATCTCTTTGTACAGAGCAGGATCGCCAGCCTTAGGCTTTTGAGCGACTGGTTGGGAACTCCGTGCTTTAACTGACCAAACCACCTTCGGAAAGCCGAGTTTGCCACGATAATATTCATCATAGCGGGGTGATTGGATGTTGAACGGCAACTCACTCGCGCCCGAAGGTAATACCCGCCGACGTTGGAATGGCACGATACTATCACCAAAGTTTTCTAGATACTCCTCACTATTGAGCAGATCGTTGATGAATCCCGCCCGACCTTTAGTGCCAATCACGATCGACCAAGCAATCTTTTCAGCATCATTGTACACGTCGCGTCCTAGTACTTTCTGGACACAGTGGGTGACAAACTTGTAGTTACTATTGAGATTATAGAAACTATTAGTAAAAGTATTGGACAAGCACAAGCCCCGAATGAAGTCACGGACAGTGATTTGACCACTTCGCAACTGGGATTCTAGGAACTTTTCGCGATCGGACGCAAAAGCATGAAAAAATATCTGGCGATAAGCAGCCTCAATCAGGTCGCTAATTTGACCAGATGAGAGTAAGTTATCCGTCGAAAATATTCTGGCTTGCTCATCACCAGGGACTTCATAGCCTTTAACCCGTGAGTTCTGGCTCGAAGGCGTATATTCTAATAAAGGAATAGGCATATTTTATAACTGCTTTTGCTTAACTTACGAAACTTTACAATTGTTCTCATCATAATCCCGATCGACTCTCTGGTTCCTGTTCCCGCCTGAAAAAATTACATTCCTTAATTTTCGATCGGGGATCCCAGCAGTAAATTCAGATTCCAGTTGATCATCAATAATGATATACTTTGAATATCATACCGTCGCTCATTTGCCATGAAATCTCAAATTGGTCGCTGGGGCAATTCTTTGGCAGTAAGGATTCCCAAATACATCGCAGATGAATTAGCTCTGGGTGTCAATGACGAAGTTAATTGTCGGCTAGAAAAAGGTCAACTGATCGTTGAGCCAGTCCAGAAAATGCCTAAATACACCCTCTCAGAACTGCTCAGTCAAGAACTAGAGTCAGAGCCAGAAATCGATTGGGGCAAGCCTAGTGGAGCAGAGGAATGGTAGATTACATTCCAGCTCGTGGCGACTTTATTTGGCTGAATTTTGACCCGCAATCTGGGCACGAACAGATGGGTAAACGTCCCGCGCTTGTCGTTAGTCACACTGAATTCAATCTGCAACGGGGTTTTATCGTGGTTTGTCCAGTTAGCAATACTAATCGAAAAAATCCGTTCTATGTCAATATTCCCACTGGTGAAGCGGTAACTGGCGTGTTGATGGCTGACCAATTGCGATCTCTAAATTATCAATCCAGAGGCGCGGAACTGATTGCTACTTGCAAAAAAGAGCTGCTGATGGAAGTTCTCGGTCGAATTTATCCGATTATGTTTTAATTCAATGACCCATAAATCGCTATGCTAGATCGGAAGAGAAATAGGAGAGTGCAAAATGAGCTTTGAATATCCAGAAAACTTACGTTATACAGACTCACATGAGTATGTCGAAGTGACCGCAGGCATCGCTAAAATCGGCGTGAGTGCCTTTGCAGTCGATCAGCTAGGGGATATCGTATTTGTCGAATTGCCGGAAGTTGGCGACACTATTATTAAGGGGAGTGCCTTTGGATCGATCGAATCTGTCAAGGCAGTAGAAGATCTCAAAGCACCAATTAGTGGCAAAGTGATCAAGCGCAATGATAGCGCGATCGATGCGCCCGAAATTATCAGTACCGAACCCTACACTGGTGGCTGGCTGCTCGAAGTTCAAGTCGATGATGCTAGCGCACTTGAAGGTACATTTTCGGCGGCTGAATATCGAACCAAAGTCGAAGGTGCTTAAGTAATTTGAGCTAGGGGTGATCGATTAGCTACATCCCACATACCAAAACTCGATCGAATCTATTACAGTAAAATACTCCAGCCTTCACTACCTCGATCTCTATGACGCAATCTATCTCTCGGTTTACTGACTCAGCGCATCTTTCTAGTTCTACCGCTGTCACATCCTGGCCAGATGGTGAGTTTATTCAACGGCATATTGGGCCACAGCCTGGAGATATCGATCGAATGTTGCGGGTATTGGGTGTGGCTAGTTTGGATGAATTGATCGATCGCACTGTACCAGCAGCGATTCAACTCCAGCAGCCCTTAGCAATTGAAACAGTTCAGAGCGAATATACTGTTTTAAATAAGCTCAAACAGATTGCGTCACAGAATCAAATTTTTCGTTCCTATATTGGCATGGGCTATGCCAATTGCATTACGCCTACAGTTATTCAACGTAATATTCTCGAAAATCCTGGTTGGTACACTCAATATACGCCGTACCAACCAGAAATTTCTCAAGGTAGACTCGAAGCTTTACTCAATTATCAGACCGTAATTATGGATCTGACGGGGATGGCGATCGCTAATGCCTCTTTGCTCGACGAAGGCACAGCAGCAGCGGAAGCCATGAGCATGAGCTATGGGATTCAGAAGACAAAGTTTAATACTTTTTGGATCTCCGAAGCTTGTCATCCGCAAACGATCGATGTAATCAAAACCCGCGCTATTCCATTGGGAATTGAAGTGGTAGTTGGCAATCACAAAAACATCGATTTCAGCCAAGAAATCTTTGGAATGTTATTACAATATCCTGCTACAGATGGGGCTATTTATGATTATGCAGAAGTAATCGAACAAGCACACAAAGCAGGAGCAATTGTCACAGTCGCCGCCGATTTACTCAGCCTTACACTACTGAAACCACCTGGAGAATTCGGCGCAGATATCGTCGTCGGCAATACCCAACGGTTTGGGATCCCCTTTGGCTATGGTGGCCCCCATGCTGCCTACTTTGCAACCAAAGATGCTTACAAGCGGCAAATCCCTGGGCGATTAGTCGGCGTGTCAAAAGACAAACGGGGTAAAGTTGCCCTGCGATTATCACTCCAGACTCGCGAACAACATATCCGCCGCGATAAAGCCACTAGTAATATTTGTACCGCTCAGGTGCTGCTGGCAATTATGGCAGGCATGTATGCGGTTTATCATGGTGCCGAGGGCTTGAAATCGATCGCCAACCGCATTCACAATCTCACCACCACCCTCGCCACTGGCTTAACTAAACTCGGTTACACCTTGAGCGATGCGCCCTACTTCGATACGCTTCAGATCGAGATAACTGGCAAGGCGGCAGGAATTTTAGAGCGGGCAAAATCCCAGCAGATTAACTTGAGATCGATCGATGCTAATCACGTCGGAATTTCTCTAGATGAAACCACCACATCCGCTGACGTGATAGATCTCTGGCGGATTTTCGCAGGCGATAAAGCACCCGATTTCACCTACTCCGAAGTCGAAACCAGCAGCTCTACATCCAGCATCCAAACCTCCAACCTCGTGCGTACCTCCGAGTACCTCACCCACCCAGTTTTTAAAAATTATCACTCTGAAACCGAGCTGCTGCGTTACATCACCCGCCTGCAATCGAAAGATCTGTCCCTCACTCATGGCATGATTCCCCTCGGTTCCTGCACGATGAAGCTCAACTCCACCTCGGAGATGGTACCAGTCACCTGGGCAGAATTCGGTCAAATTCACCCCTTCGCCCCCGTCGAACAAGCCCAAGGGTATCAAGTGCTATTTGACGACCTCGAACGCTGGCTAGCGGAAATTACGGGCTTTGACGCGATTTCACTCCAACCCAATGCAGGTTCCCAAGGTGAATATGCTGGACTATTAGTCATCCGCGAATATCACCAACAGCGCGGTGATGTCGATCGAAACATCTGTCTCATCCCTCAATCCGCCCACGGCACCAACCCTGCCAGCGCAGTTATGGCAGGAATGCAGGTAGTCCCGATCGCCTGCGATGATGATGGCAATATTGACGTTGAAGATCTCCGCGCCAAAGCTATCAAACATGCCGACAAATTAGCCGCCCTCATGGTGACGTATCCCTCCACCCACGGCGTATTTGAAGAAGCGATCGTTGAAATATGTTCGATCGTTCACGAGTACGGCGGACAAGTCTATATGGATGGAGCCAACCTCAACGCCCAAGTCGGCTTATGTCGTCCTGGCGACTTCGGTGCAGATGTCTGTCACCTCAACCTCCACAAAACCTTCTGCATCCCCCACGGTGGCGGTGGCCCAGGCATGGGACCGATCGGCGTAATGGCACATCTGGATCCCTATCTTCCCACCCACAAAGTCATCCCCATGGGCGGCAAACAAGGCATCGGAGCAGTCTCTGCCGCTCCGTGGAGTAGCGCGAGCATTTTACCGATTTCCTGGGTCTACATCGCCCTCATGGGCGGAGCAGGTCTGAAACTAGCCACCGAAGTTGCCATCCTCAGTGCCAACTACATCGCCAAACGACTCGAAAATCATTACGCCGTCCTCTACAAAGGTACCAATGGCTTCGTCGCCCATGAGTGCATCCTTGACCTCCGCGAGTTCAAAAAGACCGCCGAAATCGAAGTCGATGACATCGCCAAACGCCTGATCGACTATGGTTTCCATCCTCCCACTGTATCTTGGCCAGTCGCCGGAACGGTAATGGTTGAACCAACCGAAAGCGAGTCATTAGCAGAACTCGACAGGTTCTGCGACGCGATGATCGCCATCCGCGAAGAAATCCGCGAAATCGAAATCGGCAACGTGGACAAACAAAATAACGCCCTGAAAAATGCCCCACACACGATCGTCGATCTAGTCGATCCTAATTGGGATCGCCCCTACAGTCGGGAGCAAGCGGTATTTCCAGTGCCTGGGTTGCAGGATTATAAGTTCTGGCCAGCAGTAGGTCGGATCGATCAGGCTTATGGTGACAGGAATTTGGTCTGTTCTTGTCTGCCGATGGATGCTTATAGTCAGGAGTAGTCTCGCATTAGGGTAGGGGTAATTCATGAAGCGGCGGTTTTATTCGGGGGTTCCCCCCGAATAAAAAACCGAAAATACATTACCTCTACCCTAATATTCACTTAATACTATCAGCATATTTAAGTGAGTTCGATCTTTAAAACAGATATTTTTCTGGCGAGGATCTGTCTTTGACAGCCACCATTTCTTCCAATCAGCCAAATTGACCGCTCATTGAAGATTTAGTTGATTCATAAACATCTTGACCATTTTCTTCGTAGTCGATCGTCATTTGAGCTGGTTTACAGCGTTTGATTGCTACCTGAATGCCTTGAGCAGATTCGCTTTCCAAATCCTCAACATAACCAGCCTTAGCAGCATCTGCTTCGACCGCGCTGGTGAATGGTCCAAAGTAGTAAGTACAATGAGGTTGCTCTGTGGTGATTTCGACCCACCAAGCTTGGCCGACGAGGTGGAGCGCGCTGCTCCAGATATCTTGAATATTCATTGGTTTCGATTCCGCTGATTCAAACGAGGTGGATAAGTTGAGAGACTTGGAGCATTGCCTTAAAGAATATCTAGCCCCTAGATACTCAATAAGCCCAAAATAACTGCTTAACGCTCAGATAGCCGTAACATATTTGACGATCGCTGACGAGATATTTCGTACAGGCACATGGCAGCAGCGTTGGCGACGTTCAAACTGGGGGTTTTACCTTTGAGTGGAATCGAAACCAGATGATCGCAACCTTTTTGAGTCAGCAAGCTGAGTCCATCGCCTTCTGATCCAATTGCCAGCACTACGGGTCGTCGATCGGTAAAATCAACTGTATGAATTGCTTGCTCGGCTTCAGCCATGGTGCCATAGATCCAGAAGCCTGCTTCCTTGAGCTGGGTCAGGGCACGACTGAGATTGACAACACGAGCGACGGGCAGATGTTCTAGTGCGCCAGCGGCGACTTTGAGTACAGTAGAAGTGATCCCGACAGCGCGACGCTGGGGAATAACTACGCCTTGTGCGCCCAAGGCTTCGGCTGTACGGACGATCGATCCCAGATTTTGGGGATCGGTGATACCATCGGCAACGACGATAATTGGTCCATCAGTAGCGGCGAGAGCGCGGGTAATTAGCTCTTCGATTTCAAGATAGTCGTGAGGTGCTACTTGAGCGACGATCCCTTGATGATTACCACCGTTGGAGAGATGGCTCAATCGCTGGGCATCGACTTCATCAACAACGGTACCATTGGATTTGGCTTGGTCGATCAGGGTAAAGAAGGCTGGGTGATGCCGGAGTTTCGATAATACCCAGATCTTGTTGATTTGGCGTTCTTTTTCGATCGCCGTAAAGACTGAATGCTTGCCAAATAAGTAATCCGTGACTTCTTCTTCGGTGATTTCTGGTGCGGGGGGATCTTGCCAACCACCGCGATTGTTGCGGGCACCACCAGTGCGATCTTGCCACTCTCTGGGCTTGCTGGAACTGCGACTATCTGAGAACCGTCGATCTCCAAAGGATGAGGATGATCTGTCATCCCGATTATTGGAGCTAGGTCTGTCGCTAAAAGAGGACGATCGATCATCCCGATTGTAGCTAGGTCTGTCGCCACGCCCTCGATCATCGCGACTGCGATCTTCCCGACCACCGAAACTACTGCCACCGCCACGACGATCTCCCGATCCATCATCTCTACGGGGCTTATAACTGTCTGTACGGGGTGCTGAATCTCTCGGACTGCTGGGACGAGGTACGCCCCAATCTTTGCGCTCCTCACGGGGTTTATCGTTGCGGTCAAATTTACCACCTGGCTTTGGTCGGTCAAAACCGCCACTACCTTGAGGACGCGGACGATAACTAGAACCTACTTCTGGTGTACGCGGGCGATACTCGCGATCTCGATCAAAGTTATTTGCGCCATCGGTCTTGCGCGGACGGCGATCTCCAAATTTGTCATCGGGTTTAGCCCGATAGCCTGAACCTGAATCTGATTCTTCATTGCGACGGGGTGCGTCACCACTGGGGCGATATCTGTCGGGACTACTCGGTCTACTATCGGAACTACGGCTGGGGCGAAAATCGCGATCTCCACTGCCTGCACTATCACGCGGACGGGGCGAGGGTTTACCGCCATCGGAGCGACGAGGTTTGAATACCATATATTTTAGCTAAAGTTGTGGGGCTGAGGTGGGATCGAAATTGATTAAGGCGAGTAGCTCCGAAAGCCGTTGGGGATTGGTAATGTAAAGATAACCGATTAAAGTCTCAAAACTGGTAGCCTGCTGATAAACTTCGGGATCGAGACGACGCGGACGACCATTCGTCGCATTTCGACCCCGCCGAACTACATCCAATTCTGCGGATGTCAGATGGGTTGAGAGTAGTTGGAGATGGCTAGACTGCGCTTCAGCACGTACTTGAGCGACGACCTGTTGGTGATAAACATGCGCACGCTTGGGCGGAATCAAAAATTTTGTCCGAACATATAGTTCATACACGGCATCACCCAGATAGGCTAGGGCTGCTGGCGGTATTTGCGGCACTTGGTTAGGGTGGACAGCTAAAATATTAAGCTGTTGCCAGCTTTGTGGTAGCTCGGTTTCACCCACAGCAATATCTAAATAACACTAAAAATTTTGACTCAGCTTTCTGATTTTATCAAGGTTTTGTGAAACTGGGGCAAATCGGTACATTTGTTAAGTTGGGAGCGTGGGAGTTGGGTGACGGAGCGACGGGGCGACGGGGCGACGGGGCGCGGGAGAAAGAGGAATCTCAACTCCCAAGCCCCCAATCTCCCACACTCCCACACCCCCATACTCCCACCCCTCTATGCTGCATCCAGCCGTGCTAAAGCTTCATCAACAGATGGTTGGAGTGATAGAAACTTCTCTAGTCTGACCAGTTTAACGGTTTGTGTGACTCGTGGATTGGTGACGATTTGGACGGTTCCTTCAATGCCTTGAGCCTTTTTGACGAGTTGGACTAGGGCACCGATGCCAGAGCTATCAACAAAATCAATTTTGGATAGATCCAGAATCAGATTTCCTGGTCCTTCCTCGACACATTTTTCCATCACTTTCCTAAAGGTTGGCTCGGAGAATGCGTCTAGTTGTCCAGTCATTCGGAACAATTGATGGTTATCTTTTACTTCGCGTGTGCCTCGGAGACTCACGGTTAAGCTTAGTGTTTCTGCCATAGTGGTTTGGTTTTTAGTGGTTTGGTTTTTAGTGGTTTAGCGGTTTGGTTTTTAGTAGTTTAGCGGTTTGGTTTTTGGTATTTTAGTTGTTAGTATTTAATTAGGGTTTAGTCTGAAATATCAGGTGATCGTTACGAGCTTCATATTTCAACCACTATTTGCTAAACCACTAACAACTAAACCACTAATTGCCGCATTTGTTTGACAAACTTCCCAAATAGATAATCCGCATCATGAGGGCCAGGACTAGCTTCGGGATGGTATTGAACCGAGAAGCAGGGCAAAGTTTTGTGTTGGAGTCCGGCGATCGTGCGATCGTTCAAGTTAAGGTGGGTGATATCTATCTCTGCGCTTAGAGACTCAGCATCGATCGCAAACCCATGATTCTGACTAGTGATTTCCACTGTCTGGGTTAAGCCTGCTGGTTGATTTAAGCCGCGATGTCCAAACTTGAGCTTAAAAGTTTCGGCACCCAATGATAGACCAAGGATTTGATGACCCATACAGATGCCAAAAATCGGCTTGTCAGCAGCTAATAGCTCTCTAGTGGTGGCAATTCCAGCGGTAACGGCGGCGGGGTCGCCAGGGCCATTAGAGAGGAAGATCCCATCAGGATTGTGCTTGAGGATATCGGCGGCTGAGGTATCGGCGGGGACGACGATAACTTTGCAGCCATGACTTGCCAACCGCTTGAGAATATTGCGCTTAACTCCAAAATCAAGGGCGACAACAGTTAATTGTCTGGCATCAAGATCAGCCGATTCGGGTTTGAATTCCCACATTGCTTCACTCGGTTGAGACCACTCATATGTTTCGGGAGTCGTAACGTGATTAACGAGATTTAATCCAGTCATATCCGGTGCCGATCTGACGAGATTTAGTAGTTCAGCCGGATCGAGAACTTCAGTAGAAATTGCTCCATTCATGGCTCCAGATGAGCGTAACTTGCGAGTCAGGGCGCGAGTATCGATCCCGTGAATCCCAGGTACGTTGTGATGTTCGAGGTATTTGGGTAGGGATGCTGTCGATCGCCAGTTACTAGGACGATAGCAGACATTGCGAGCAACCGCGCCCCGCACATGGGGAAATGCCGACTCATCATCGTCAGGATTGACCCCAGTATTGCCCAATTCGGGATAGGTGAACACGACAATTTGACCGCTATAGCTGGGGTCGGTGAGGACTTCCTGATAGCCAGTCATTCCGGTATTGAATACAACTTCTCCAATGGTCGTACCCATAGCTCCAAATGACCAGCCAGAGTAGGCTGTGCCATCTGCTAAGACTAATAATGCTGGCAAGACCGTAGCAACGGACATAGAATTTACAAACGGTTTATTATGGCGCAGCCATTCTACCACAAACTGCAATGTTTATCTTAAGTTATGACGATCGAGAAATGGGGAGACGGGGACTGGGAGACTGGGAGAAATAAAGGGTATATTGACTTCCACCACTCAGGAATGAGGATTTAATAATATACATCTCTGCCCTCGTGCCGACCTTTGGTAGGGGCAATTCATGAAGCGGCGGTTTTATTCTGGGGTTCCCCGTCTTGTCGTTTGTTTATTCGGGGGGAACCCCCGAATAGAAACGACGCAGAATAAAAAACCGACAAGACATTGCCCCTACCAAAGGAGGACTTGCAAGTTATTTAATCCTCGTTCCTCAGTACTAGATCTGTAAACATGTGATCCAAAGTGTGGTCGATCGAATTGACATTAGCTAAGATCTTGATGGGCTAACAGCTTAGATTTAGTCAAACTTTCCGGATTGGAGCGAAAAATAGCTGCATATATTGGCAATTGGCACGTAATCAATAGAAGCTAGAGAATTAAGATTATTAAAATCCCCTACTTGTTGGGGATACTACTTAAATGGAAATAAATTATGGATGTTGTATCTAGAGAGCAGCCCCAAGCACGGGCGGAATTTATCAAAAAGACTTACACTCACCTAGCTGGAGCAGTTGGTGCGTTTATTGTCCTAGAGACATTCCTGATTCAGTCAGGTATTGCCGCAGGCTTGACTCAGGCATTGAGTGGCAGTCGTTACAGTTGGCTGGCGATTCTGGCTGGATTTTCGTTACTCGGTTGGCTATCACGGGAATTAGCAGCCAAAGCTGATTCAGTGTCGCTCCAGTACAGTGGACTAGCACTGTACGTGGTGATGGAAGCAGTCTTATTTGCACCCCTAATTTTTACGGCTAATACGCTGTACGATCCGACGATTGTACCCACCGCAGGGATTATTACTAGTCTGATGTTTGCTGGTTTGACTGCCGTTGCTTTCACCACTGGCAAGGATTTTACGTTCCTGGGTGGCGCACTCAAAATCGGCGGCTGTGTGGCGATTGGGATGATTATTTGTAGCGCGATCTTTGGGTTTACACTGGGATTGTTCTTCTCGATCGCAATGGTTGCATTTGCAATGGCAGCAATCCTCTACGACACGTCGAAGATCATGCACCACTATACCAAAGATCAATATGTAGCAGCATCGCTAGAGCTGTTTGCTTCAGTTGCTCTACTCTTCTGGTATGTAATCCGCATCCTCATGTCTTTCTCTAGACGTTAGGATTATTTTATTAGATGTGTGGCAGAAACCCGACTTTTAGGAAAAAGTCGGGTTTCTAAACCTCATAGCCAATCCCTATCCCCACCATTCGGCAAAGTCCAGCATAATTTGCTGATGAATCTCACCAAAGGGACGCTCCTCTCCGGCAATGACTGAATAAGCACACCCAGCCTGAATTTGAGCTAGGGTGATCAATCCTAAATCCCAACCTTCTGTCAACACTAACTTATCAACTCCGACAGTCAGCGGTGCGTAGAAAAGATGTCGAGTCGCTCGATCGTCATTGTAGCAGCCAAACTTTTGGGGATTGGTAATCTGATAGCCAATTTCTTCTAATACTTCTCGCTCGACAGCAATTTCTGGAGTTTCGCCCGCTTCCATGTGTCCGCCAAAAAGTCCCCATACCCCTGGATAGAGAATCGTCGGAATATTGTCCCGCAACTGCATCAAAAATTTATCTTCATAGGTGAGAATTGCCAGTGCAACCTCAACGGGGGCATTACCAGTCATAGAGCAATAGCGTGTTGTTGGAGATCTGCTAGGGACACAAATTTGAGCGCGGTACTGTGGGTAGCAGCTAGATCTACGGGTGGTGCCACCCCCGCTTCGAGAGCTTCTTTCCAGCGCGAGGCACACAGACACCATTTATCGCCTGGATTCAGCCCAGGGAAATTATATGCTGGCATAGGGGTGCCGAGATCGTTGCCCCTAGATTTGGTAAACGCCAAAAATTCAGCGGTGATTTGAGCACACACAACGTGAGTACCAAGATCTTGGGGGCCAGTGACGCAGACTCCAGTGCGAAGGAAACCCGTCATCGGTGATGTACAACAAGTTTGAAGTTCTGTTCCCAGAACATTTTTATCAGTCATAATCGGCGTAATACATATTAGTAAAAATCTTCGTCCTGAATATATCCTAGCTATCAACTATCAACTATCAACTATCAATTATTAACTACCCTCCGCCAACAATCGTGACAATTTCCAGTCGATCGTTCGTCTGAATCTCAGTCCGATCCCAAAACTGACGGTGCAAAATTTCCCCATTATATTCTACCGCCAATAGTCGGGGATTTAGACCCATGTGGACTAACAATTGGGGTAAAGTTGTATGAGGTGAGCAAGTTTGAGCCTCGCCATTAACTTGTAACTCGATCGATTGAATCATCAGTCTTGATTTTAGGTTTTTTCCTATGAGCATTATACTCCGATGCCCCCTTCACGCTCTCGTCTGACCGAATTAGCTGCGGTATTCTTCAAGCTGGGCACGATCGGATTTGGTGGCCCAGCGGCGCATATTGCCATGCTAGAGGACGAAATTGTGACTCGGCGGCAGTGGATTTCCCAGGCACAATTTCTCGATCTAATTGGGCTAACTAATCTAATTCCAGGGCCGAGTTCGACGGAATTAGCGATTTATATTGGCTATCTTCGAGCTGGGTGGTGGGGCTTGATCATTGCGGGGGTGTGCTTTATCTTGCCCGCGATGGCGATCGTTTGGGGACTAGCAATTTGGTACGATCTGTCTCAGACAATTCCTGAAATAGTCGCGATCTTTGCAACGATTAAGCCAGTTGTCGTGGTATTAACTATGCAGGCGACGTGGAAATTAGGTCGATCTGCAATTAAAAATATCCCTACAGGCGCGGCTGGAATCGTCTCGATTTGCTTATTTGGATTTTTAGATCTAAATATACTAATTGTGCTGTTACTGGGCGGATTTGGGGTGATGGGCTGGCAAAATTGGCGCGATTGGAAGAGTGGATTGTCGGTAATGTGGTTGCCGCAGCTAGAATTGCCACCACTCGCCATTTTTCCTGTAATTGCGTCTGATCCTGCATGGCTAGATGTGTTCACGATTTTTCTCAAAATTGGTGCGACTATTTATGGCGGCGGCTATGTGTTACTGGCATTTCTTCAGCCAGAATTGGTGGATAAAACCCACTGGTTGACATCTACACAGTTACTCGATGCGATCGCGATTGGGCAAGTCACGCCAGGGCCATTATTCACCACTGCTACATTCATTGGCTACCTGCTCGCTGGACATTCGGGGGCGATTGCTGCCACAATTGGCATCTTCCTGCCTAGTTTTATATTTGTTGCGTTAGTAATTTTCTTGGCTCCCAGATTGCGATCGTCCAGCTATTTTAGAAGCTGGTTAGATGGCGTAAATGCTGGAGCCTGGGGGACAATTGTGGTAGTTGCCTATCGATTGGGATTGAGTACATTAATTGACTGGCAATCGATTTCGATCGCAATTATCAGTTGGTTGCTAATCTGGCGATGGAAAATCAGTGCCATCTGGCTGATATCTGGTAGTGCGATCGTTGGATTGGTCGGACATTTTACGCAGTCTCATCGCTAAAGTCACCGCACTTTGACTAATTTTTCGAGACTGACATAGTTAGTTTATATAATGAAGGCTGAAATTAATAAAAATAAATGCTCTAAATCTTTATAAATCCAGCTATTCTCCTGTCGGAGAGGCTCCGCCAACAACTATTCACTAATTAACATGCATTTTGATTTACCAGCTTTAATTAAAACCTTTGGGTATCCATTGGTATGGAGTATTGTTTTTGCTGAGTCCGGCTTATTAGTTGGATTTTTGTTACCTGGGGATAGCTTGCTGTTCGTAGCTGGATTTGTTTGCTCACTTCCAAATAGTCCTCTAGACATCCGCGTGATGGCATTTGGTTGTTTTGTATTTGCTGTTCTGGGTGATAGTGTCGGCTACTATACTGGCAAAAGATTTGGTCGCAAATTATTTGATAAACAAGACTCTAAGTTCTTCAAGAAAAAACATTTGATCGCGGCGGAAAATTTCTTTGAGAGGCAAGGGAAAACAGCAATTATCCTAGCAAGATTCATGCCATTTGTCCGTACCTTTGCCCCAATTGTCGCAGGAATTGCCGCAATGCGATACAAGACATTTATGTCCTACAACGTCATTGGTGGGTTTGTCTGGGGTGTTGGCTTGACAGCGTTAGGTTATTTTCTAGGTGAAATTATTCCTGAAGACAAGATCGATCGATACTTAATTCCGATCGTGCTCCTGATTATGTTCATCTCCCTAGCTCCATCGGTTTTTCATATTATTCAAGCTAAGAGAGAAGGGAAGGGTTAGAGAAGTTGGGAGATTGGAGTGGGGAGTTGGGAGTTCGGAGAGTTGAATATTAGAACTACGCAGATAATGCGATTTCCAGTCTTTCTTACCTCCCAACTCCCAACCCCCCACTCCCAACTATTAAGGATTGTTGCGAAGATTCTCATAACCAGAGAAAGAAAAGCCGAAATTGTTTAATATAATACGGAAATTATAAAAACTAACTAGGAGAGCATCAATGCTTGACTCTTTTTCCAGAGCGGTTGTAACCGCAGACGCTAAGACCGCAGCCATCGGTGGTGCAGATCTAAACGCTCTCAAAGGCTTCATTGCCGAAGGCAACAAACGCTTAGACGCAGT
>JANNDL010000195.1:0-64548 GCA_031387665.1 Chamaesiphon sp. OTE_75_metabat_95
AGGGGCATTCCGACTAGGTTTTTTACCTTTGGGTCTTGGTGTTAATGGCTCATCACTTTGGCTATCAAATGCTGATAAACACTGTTCAATTTGTTGGTCGCATTGTTGAATTTGCTGTTGATAGGTATCATACAAACTCAATTCCTGTTTGAGGACGAACAGATGTTCCACTCGGTAATCTCCGACTAGTGCTGCGGCGATCTCTTCAATACTCCGTTTGGCACGAGGATCTTTCAATGATGCCAGTCGCTGTGGGTCGCGCTCACCAGACAAGATGGCTCGAATAATTGCCATTCCAGTTACGCCAGTGACATCACTGACTACTCGATGCAGTTGCACATTCATTTCCGTTAATGCTTTTTGCATCCGCTGAATATGGACACTGGCACTTTTGGTTAAGCGGTCGCGCTGTCGGATGTAGCTGCGAAATACGCATACTTGGTCGTCTGGGCGAAAAGAACCAGATAGTAATCCATAGCTGTGTAGCCTTTGCAGCCACTGACAATCTAGGACATCGCTCTTGCGACCAGGTACTGTTTTAACAAAACGAGCATTTACCAGCCGGACTTCTAATCCACTGGTTTCCAAGATTTGGAATAACGGAATCCAGTATACTCCGGTTGATTCCATTGCTACTGTGGTAATCCCTCGCGATTTTAGCCATTCGGCGATGGCGTACAGGTCGGCTGTGAAGCAGCTAAATTTACGAATTGGTTCTGGATCTAGTTCTGCGGGGATACTCACCCAATGCTCCGAGGCTCCAATATCTATCCCTGCTGCTTGGGGATGAACTTGTGTCAGTTCCGGTTCTGCTGGTAGTCGAACCATTTTTTCCTCCTTGTGGGTGAAGAATGAGTGCTCTGACCTGAGTGGGTCGCTGTAAAATCTTCTAAACGGGATAGGATGATTATTCCTTCGCCAATCTCATCACCACGTAACTCAGAACCATGCTCGGATTCGGGCTGCTATCGCACCAGTGAGGCTTCGGTCTTGGCTGTCAGAACACATATCTAGCATAATCGCTTGTGAGTGTCCTAGAGCAGTTTCTTTCATCCTTTAAACGACGTAAAATGTCGGCTTAGTTGCTCTGGAGGAGAATCCAGCTCTCGCAAATTGCCCCAATATTATTTTGATGGATATTCAGATGCCTGGAATGGATGGATTTGAAGCAACTAGACATATTCGCCAGATTTCTGCCTGTACGACGCTGCCGATTATCGCGCTGACAGCTCTGGCAATGCCAACCGATCGCCAAAAATGCCTGGAGGCTGGCGCGAATGAATATGTCAGCAAACCCGTCAAGCTAGGTCAATTAGTGATGACGATCGAAGCATTACTCCAAAATAATTAGCCGATCGATCTATTTTTTGTGATAATTGCTACTAAAATCTTTGATTCGATCTTCAATTTATGGATGATCGATCAATGCTTAGTATGTTTTTTTACATTGTATTTAGCTTTCTTCTTACTTGTGCTGTCCCTAGCAAAACTCCAGCTAGCTCTTGCGATTGGAGGTTGAATCCTCATCACTAATCCGATCAAAGAACTCTAGTTAACACGGAGGCTAAATACGATTAATGTAACAAAAAATATTAGCTTGTTATTTTTTGTGTTCATATGCTAACATTAGGCAAAGTATCGTAACGCTCTGTAAAGAAACAAGAAATTATCTACCAAAATCGAGGATTTTAATGACTAATTTTGATGATATCGCTACAGTATCAGAGCTAACCGATCTACCTGAAAGTATTTCTAATAATCCGGCACACCTGGAAAATCAAGTTTCAATTGAGCGTCATTCTCAAGCTGGATTCGATCCAGAACAATTAGTCCCCAACCAAACATATGTAGATTGTGGAGTTGAGAAACTAACTGCTCTGTGTGAATCAGTTGGCTTAAATCACAAAATTGACCAAATTATTGCGATATTTCGATCGATCTCCACTTCCTGGGGTGATAAAACCGTTGGCGATACAACCTGGCAATCAGATGTTTCTGATGATGCCACTCCATTTGAGTTTTCGATCGCTTTAGATCCAGATAAAGTAGAACTCCGCGTATTAGTAGAAGCTCAAGGTAGTGAGGCAAATCTCCAATCCAACTGGCAAGCTGGACTAGAATTAAATCAATATTTAGCTGCAAACTATAGCGTTAATCTCGATCGATTCGAGCAGATTGCTGACCTCTACGCACCGACTAATTCAACTGCAAAATTCTCAATTTGGCACGCTGTTTGCTTCTATCCTGACAAAGAGCCAGCGTTTAAACTCTATCTCAACCCCCAATCCCAATCCCAGAGCCGCTCCGCCGCAATCGTTGAAGAATCACTAGTCCGCCTGGGATTCACCCACGCTTGGCCGACATTGGCTGAGACATCCGCTCAACGTGGCCCCGACAAGGACGAATTTGTCTACTTCTCCCTCGATCTCGCCGCTCATGCTCAAGCACGAGTCAAAGTCTATCTCCGCCATCATGATGCCACCCCAGCCGAGCTAGAATCAGCTCTGAGTGCTGCTCAGAACTATGTCTCTGGTGATGCGATCGAATTCTGCCAAGCAATGGCACCAGACCAAACCTCATTCTCCGCGAAATCCGCGATTACTTGTTTTTCCTTCATCGCCGGAGATGATGACGCGCCTTCAAATGGGACGCTGTACATACCAGTTTCCAACTATGCCAATGACGATCGAGCTGTCTGCGACAGGCTCGATCTATACTTTATTCAACATGGTCTACCCGTTTCCAGATATCAGTCCGCAATCCAATCCTTTGCAACTCGCAGCCTAGAGTCAGGAATTGGGATGCATTCTTATGTCTCGTTCCGTCGAGAACAACACCAACGTCGCATCAGCCTCTATCTAAATCCAGAAGCAAATACCGTTCGCGCTCCAGGAACGATACCTGCAATAAAATCAAAACATTCTTTAACTTCCGTCGAAGAGATGGTGTGGAAATATTATGAAGAAAATACACTAGCACATCATCCATTTTTACAACGATTGCAGCGAGAGCCAGTGAATCCACAACACCTTTGGCTAGTGTTCATGAATTTTCACGAAGCAGTCAATCACTTTACTCGCCGACTCGCTGTTATTATCGCCAGAGTTGATGATGAAAGAATTCGTTGTCTTCTTGCCAGTCAGTTAAATGAAGAGTTAGGTAGTGGAAACATTGAGCACAATCACAAAAAACTTTTCGATCGATTAATAGTTAATATCGAGCCTTGGAAAATAGAATCTTTTACTGAAGAGATGTTGATTCCAGGTAAAGAATTTAGTCAAAGTTTAGATAAGATTTATTCAGCCCCAGATTCAGATCCCTATGGAGGTGTGGGTGCAGGGATCCTAATGGAAATTCAAGCGGAACAATTCGATCGATGTTTGGCTAATGAATGCCGGAAGACTGATATAGATCTTTCAGCCATTACATGGCTGATACTTCACGAGGAAATAGAAGCCGATCATGCTGATGAATCAGTTGTTATTGCTCGATTAGCTGATGATTCATCAGGAGGATTAGCCGCTATTGAAGGATCGCGGAATGCACGCACAGCCTCATGGAAGCTATTAAACGATTTATATCGACTCTGTTATTGTGCAATCCCATTGAATGTATCCTCTATCTAAAATTTGACACTTTCCGCTCTAAACTTAACACTAGTCATTGAATTGAGACGTTACCGATGTAAATTACAGTTTGTACGCTGGGAAAGCTAGATCATAGGTGATAGAACAGCTAGTAAATTTACCCTCAACTATCTAATTGCTATGCATAGCTTAGTGATTCTATATTGAAGGTTATTTACTAGGCATCTTCACTATAGTCGCAGATTGGGAGCTAGAACATGAAGACGATCAGATGTGTGCCAGGGTATCGGATTACTGAAGAAGCTCACGTTGGTACTCGTACCATCATCTATCGCGGGATCAGAGAGTGCGATCTATACCCAGTCACGATCGAATTGTTGCGAAATCCATTTCCTAGCTCCCAAGAGCTACTGACGTTCAGAAATAAATATGATATTGGCAAAGATCTCGATCTGCCCCATGTTGTCAAAACCCTCGCATTAGAACCCTATCAAAACGCCTACGCACTCGTGCTGGCAGATGGTGGGGGTATTTTATTGGAATCCTATTTAGAACAAGTCGGAGCTTTTGGAAGCCAGCCAGAATCACAAGTTAGATTTATTCAGATTGCCATTCAGATTGCCGAAGCCTTAGAAGGGTTGTATTGTCAGCGCGTAATTCATAAGGATATCAAACCTGCCAATATTCTGATCCAACCAGAAACACAGCAGATTGAGCTGACTAATTTTGGTATTTCCTCACGATTGCCGAAGGAAACCCAAGAAATAAAAAATGCCAATATGTTAGCCGGAACGCTGGCATATATGGCTCCAGAACAGACGGGGCGGATGAATCGTGGGATTGACTATCGGTGTGATTTTTATACACTCGGAGTGACTTGCTACCAACTGTTGACGGGACAATTACCCTTTATTTCCAATGATCCGATGGAGTTGGTGCATTGTCATCTTGCCAAACAGCCAATTCCAGTTCATCAAGTCCAGTCAACTATTCCGCCAATGCTCTCAACAATTGTCAGCAAGTTGATGGCAAAAAATGCCGAAGATCGCTATCAAAATGCACTGGGATTGAAGCACGATCTTCAGATTTGTCTGGCTCAGTTGCAGCAGACAGGCAAGATTGAATCATTTACACTTGCAGAGCAAGATCCTAGCGATCGTTTTCTCATCCCCGAACAACTGTATGGGCGGGAGCCAGAAGTTTCTACTCTACTCAATGCCTTTGAGCGAGTCAGTAAGGGTATCGCCGAAATCGTTCTAGTAGCGGGATCTTCTGGGATTGGCAAGACTGTTGTAGTCCAAGAAATCCACAAACCAATTGTGCGGCAACGAGGATACTTTATTAGAGGAAAGTACGATCAGTTTCAACGCAACATTCCATTTTCAGCTTTTGTCCAAGCTTTCGGCGATTTAATGGAGCAATTGCTATCAGAATCAGATTCCCAACTTCAAACTTGGAAGACGCAAATTCTCGCAGTTGTTGGTGAAAATGGACAAATATTGATTGATGTAATTCCTGAATTGGAGCGGATCATCGGGCAGCAGCAACCAGCTCCAGAATTATCTGGCGGTGCGGCACAGCAGCGATTCAATCTCTTGATTCAGAAATTTGTACGGTTGTTTACAACTGCGGCACATCCACTGGTGCTGTTTCTTGACGATCTCCAATGGGCAGATTTGGCATCTTTGAATTTACTCCAATTGTTGATGCAAGATGCGGGCTATTTTTTAATTATCGGAGCTTATCGCGACAATGAAGTTTCGCCAATTCACCCGTCAATATTGGCATTTGAGGAAATTGAAAAAACTGGAGTAGTAATCAATACGATCGAACTTACACCCCTAACTCAGACTGATCTGAATCGGTTAGTAGCTGATACCTTAAATTGTGATCTAGTTGTCGCTCAACCACTAGCAGAATTAGTAGAACTCAAAACGCAAGGCAATCCCTTTTTTGTAACTCAATTCCTCAAGGCGTTATATGAAGATGGACTGATTCATTTTAATCGCTTGAGTCAGGATGGAATCGGTGGATGGAGTTGCGATCTTGCCCAAATCAAATCTGTAGCTGTCACCGATGATGTGGTGGAATTTATGGCATTGCAACTTCAAAAACTGCCGATCAGAACTCAATATGCACTCACTTTAGCTGCATGTATTGGATCGCAATTCGATTTGGATACTCTAGCGATTATTTCAGAGCAGTCGCCAGCGGATACAGCCGCAGCACTGTGGGCAGGATTAGAGGAAAATTTACTAATCCCCACTTCTGAAACCTACAAATTATTTACTAATGTCGATCTCCGATCGACATCAACGGCAGAAACTAATCCCGTTTATCGCTTTCTCCACGATCGAATCCAACAAGCGGCTTATTCGCTTATTTATGACGATCGAAAGCAAGAAACTCATTTTAAAATTGGACAGCTACTCTATCAAAATTCTTCAGAGGTTGCCAGACAAGAAAGACTATTTGATATTGCAGGACATTTGAATGTAGCTCGATCGTTAATTACGCAATCAAAAGATCGATCTGCACTAGCTCGACTGAATCTCAATGCAGGGAAGAAAGCTAGATCTGCGACTGCATATGCAGCCGCAAGTGCTTATTTACAAACAGGGATCGAAATCTTGGCTAGTAATTGCTGGGAAACTGATTACCAGCTAACTTTAGATCTTCATGTTGAAGCCGCTGGAACTGCCTACCTAGAAGGAAATTTAGTCCAGATGGAAGAGATTGCCGCTACTGTATTGCGATCGGCACGAACAATTTCAGATAAAGTTGAAATCTATAGAATCCAAATTGCTGCACTAACAGTAAACGGTAAAATGTTAGAAGCAGTTATTATTGGTAAAAGCGCATTAAGCCAATTAGATATTGAACTGCCCAATACATTTGATGAAATTGAAAATGATAAAACGCTTTCAAATCTTGCAAATCAAATGGAAGGCAGACAAATTGAAGATCTATTAGATTTACCATTGATGAGCAATCTTTCCGCAGAGTTGACAATGAAACTGTTGACGGATTTATGTGCGCCTATTTTTATTGCAATGCCAAGCTTATATCCTATTATTAGTGCAAGGATGGTAAGTCTATCACTTCTATTTGGTAATACATCTGCATCAACATTAGGGTATGTAAATTATGGACTAGTATTGAGCAGTTTTTCAGGCGATGTAGAAAGGGGCTACCGCTTTGGAAATTTGGCATTGAATTTAACAGATAGTTTGAATTCGGGTGAATTCAGAAGTAGAAATCTGTTTCTATTTGCTAACTGGATTCAACATCGCAGTCAATCTATTCGTAAGGTAATGCCAATTTTAAAAGATGGTTATATGTCTTGCTTAGAGACTGGAGATTTTTTAAATATCGGATACAGTATTAGTTGCTACTTTGATACCAAGTTACTTTGCGGAATAGAATTAAGCAGTTGGGAATCTGAAATATCACTTTATATCAAAGAAATAGAACAAATTAAACAGTATTCTGCACAAGCCTATCTAGCAATGAAACAGCAGATAGCAAAGAATCTTATCGTCAATGGTAGTCAGTCAAATCATCTAATTGGTAGTGCTTATGATGAAAGAGAGATGATTCCCAAGCATCTTGAGACTGGAGATCTTACTGCTCTTGCTTACGTGTATATCTATAAATTGATGCTGGCTTATTTATTTGGCGATCATCTGGCGGCAAGAGAGAATGTTACTCAAGGTGAAAAGTATTTGATGGCGGTTTCAGGGATGATTCCGATTCCAGTATTTCACTTTTATGCAGCATTGACGCAGTTAGCACTGTTTTCCAGTCAGTCAGCATCAGAGCAGATTGAAACCTTGGTTCAAGTAGATATCCACCAAGGGACGATCGATCTATGGGCACAAACTGCACCAATGAATTATCGTCACAAATGGGATTTGATTGAGGCTAAAAAACAGCGGGTACTTGGAAATAAAGCAGCCGCAATCGAACATTACGATCGAGCAATTGCAGGTGCAAAGGAACATCAGTTTGTCAATGAAGAAGCCTTAGCCAATGAACTAGCTGCCAAATTCTATCTAGATTGGGATAAAGAAAAATTAGCTCAAGCTTACATGATGGAAGCATATTACTGTTATGCTCGTTGGGGTGCAAACGCAAAAGTTGAGCATTTGAATACACTCTATCCTCAACTTTTGTCGCCAATTCTGCAACCAGATCCGTTGAATTTCTCTGCGCCAGAAAACACCGATCTGAGTAGTTCTTTGATGCGTGACTCCACATTTTTAGATTTGGATACTTTGCTCAAAGCTTCGCGAACTATTTCCCAAGAAATTGGACTCGATCGATTAATTGCCAATCTATTGGAGATGGTGATTGCCAATGCTGGTGCCGATCTGTGTGTGCTAGTTCTGAACAAAGACGATGATTTGCAGGTAGTTGCCAAGGCAAAAGTAGGTCAAAAGCCCCAGTTGTTACCGCCGATTTCTTTCGATCGAAGTACCGATTTGGCAGTTAGTTTGGTAAACAGAGTTGCCCGTAGTCTAGAGCCAATTTTGCTTGGCTCTGGCGATCCGATCCGGTTTGCTGGAGATATTTACCTGGAAACATATCAACCAAAGAGTGTTTTGTGTACTCCCATTCTCAAGCGAGGTAGATTGATTGGAATCTTATATCTCGAAAACCAATTTACCACTGGTGCCTTTACTCGCGATCGAATTGAAACGCTGGAAGTCCTAATGGCTCAAGCGGCAATCAGCATCGAAAACGCCAAACTGTACACCGAGTTGCAAGCATCATTTGCAGATCTCGAACTAAAAATCGAAGCCCGCACGATCGAACTCAAAGCCGCCAAAGAACTGGCAGAATCAGCCGAGCGCACCAAGACTAGTTTCTTTAATAATATGAGTCACGAACTCCGCACGCCGCTAAATGCGATCCTGGGGATGTCAGAAGGATTGATTGAACAGGTGCATGGTGCTCTCAATCCCAAACAACTCCGATGCAGCCAAGTCATCAATAGCAGCGGCACTCATCTACTGGGATTAATCGATGATATTCTGGACTTGGCAAAAATAGAAGCTGGGAAGCTAGAGCTAGATTGTGCCCTGACGAATATTTCGCAGCTCTGTGATGCCAGTATTTTATTTGTCGAACCCCAGGCTCACAAGAAACAGATTCAAGTAGCCATAAATATCTCCGCTGATTTGCCAGATCTCCTCATTGATGAACGTCGGATTCGCCAAGTTTTGATTAATTTACTTGGTAATGCGGTCAAATTCACGCCAGAACATGGTCGGATCGACTTGGAAATCACCCACATTGTCACCGCCCAAAATGATTGGATTCAAATGACGGTGATTGATACAGGGATTGGCATTGCTGCCGCAGATCTCGATCGATTATTTCAGCCCTTTGTCCAAGTTGATAGTACCTTGAGTCGCACGGCGCAAGGGACAGGGTTGGGCTTAAATCTCGTCCGGGAGCTAGTGGAACTGCATGGTGGGAGAGTTGGTGTCACTAGCGAGATTGGTGTTGGTAGTCGATTTACTGTCGATTTGCCCTGTGGGAATACGCCATTTATCTTTCCACTCGCCACTGGGAAGCTTGGATACTCACGTCTTGAACCAGTACAAGAAGATTAGTAATTAGCGTAGATCTTAGGGTTTTAGCAGTAATAGTATCTATGCATCGGTACAAGTCGTGAGCATATCAGCCCAACTTATAATCTGAATCAAAAAGTATAATTGTGTACTATATTGCCAAATTGAACCGCGCAACTGTATTCTGGATTGTAGAGTTTGCGAGAGTCTAATTGTTTTACTCAAGACAGATGAGTCAGTGATGCAGTTAAACAGGCTCAATAGTCGTAATGCACTTTAATATAAGGATTTAGATCGTGGCAGTACTCCAGAATAATGTTACCGCTTCTCCACTTACCCCGTGGTCGCAGAACTTGGTAGAGCCAACTATTCACCATACTGCTTACGTTCACGCTTTTTCCAACATTATCGGCGATGTCCGAATCGGTGAGAATGTAATGATCGCGCCAGGGATATCGATCCGAGCGGATGAGGGGGATCCATTCTCGATCGGTGCAAATACTAATATTCAAGATGGTGTAGTCATTCACGGGCTAGAACAGGGGCGGGTAAGCGGCGATGATGGCAAGCCTTACTCGGTGTGGATTGGCAACAATAGTTCGATCACCCACATGGCTCTGATTCACGGCCCTGCATACGTGGGCAATGATTGCTTTATTGGCTTTCGATCGACAGTCTTCAATGCCACAGTCGGCAACGGTTGCGTGATCATGATGCACGCGCTGATTCAGGATGTCAAAATTGCGCCTGGTAAATATGTGCCATCAGGTGCAATCATCACCAACCAAGAGCAAGCAGACAGGCTCTCCGATGCCCAGCCAGACGATCGCGCCTTTGCCTCTCATATCATTAGCATCAACGATTCATTACGGGCTGGCTATCGCTGTGTTGATGATGTTGAGTGCGTTGCACCTGACTACAACAACAGCCACGCTCATACTGGCCCCACCACACTAGATCTGCCGCTCAAACAAAATACGCAACATTCAAGCCTCCACCCAGACATCGTTAGCAGCGTTCACAACCTCCTGTCCCAAGGCTACCAAGTGGGCACCGAACATGCCAACAAACGTCGCTTCCAGACTAGTTCTTGGACTAGCTGTGCATCGTTTAATTCTCATAACGAAGGCGAAGTGCTCAAGCATCTCGAAAGTTGTCTCCAAGATCACCAGGGCGAATACGTGCGCCTAATCGGCATCGATACCAATGCCAAGCGACGGGTGCTGGAAACCATCATTCAACGCCCCACAGATCATCCTGGACAGTTTGAAGTTACCACTATTGGTCAGAAAGTCAGTTCGCCTAGTTCTAGTCCTGCTGTGAGCCATGCAGCTACCACTAGTGCGAGTTCCGACCTAGCCGCAACCATTCGGCAACTCCTCAACCAGGGCTGTAAAGTCGCGATCGAACGTGCCGATAAACGCCGATTCCAAACTAGTTCCTGGACTAGCTGTGCTGCAATTGATTCCCAATCCGAATCCGCAATTCTTGCCGCAATTTCTGACTGTATTGCCAATCATCCTAATGATTATATCCGTGCGATCGGCATCGATACCCACGCAAAACGGCGCGTATCCGAACAAATCGTCCATCGCCCAGGACAATCGACTAGTGCTAGCAGCAGTACCAGCACTGCCAGCACTAGCTCTAGCACTACCAGCAGTAGCTTTAATACCAGCAGCAAAAGCACTCCAGCGAACACTACTAGCTCAGTCTTAGACCTCGATGCGATCGAGACAATATCCCGTCTCGTCGCCCAAGGTTGCGCGATCTTCACCGAATTTGCCGATGAACGCCGTAAAAAGAGCAACGCCTGGGAAACTGGCGGACAAGTCTCTGGACACAATGCCGCTGAGGTGGTGAAATCTCTGGAATCGATCGTTCGTGATCGCTCCAAGTCATACGTCCGTGTCATCGGCGTAGATCAACAAGCCAAGAAGCGCGTAGCAGAAAAAATCATTCATCGCCCAGGCAAGTAACCTAAAATCCCCTCTTGGGAGGGGTGCCTGAAAGGCGGGGTGGGTAGATCTGCGCTTTTATCAAAGATCTTAGAATACCTGGAGTTCGATCGTAGATCTTTACCCACCCCGCCCTACGGGCACCCCTCCGAGGAGGGGATTTCTCGGATCATTACTAAAAGTAGATCGATCGACCAAATTTGGGCAACCTAAAGCAATAGTAGTAGCACAAATTTTGGTCATCGATCATGGTAAACTCCCGTAACTTTCCGGCACCACCGCCACCTGCACCGAGCTTATCCACACACTTTCCACCTGCCCCAGCCCCCGCCAAAGCTGCCCCCGTCAGCTACCCCCTCCCACCAGGACAGCCCACGATTGGTGAACTAGTAGCGGAAGCTTTTGATGCTGGCTATTCAGACGTACACGTAGGTGTCGGTGAAATTCCCAGGTTTCGGAATCGGGGTGAAATTCAAACCACTGAATACCCCGAAACAGATCTAGCAACTTTCATGGCATGGCTGCATGAAGTCCTAAACGAGGAAGAGATTCGCAAATTCCGTGAGAATTTAGACTTTGATGGTGCTACCCAGTATGAATTTGCACGGGTGCGGATCAATTTATTTGACTCGCTGTACGGCTATGGGATGGTGATGCGACTGATTCCGATGCAGATCGCTACCTTGGAGGAGTTGCGCTTGCCCGCCGTCTTCCGCGATGTCTGCCATCAGCACAAAGGCTTAATTCTCGTCACTGGGCCAACGGGTTCGGGTAAATCGACGACAATGGCGGCGATGGTGGATTATATGAACAAGGAGATGCCGCGTCACATTATCACGATCGAAGATCCGATCGAATTTATCCACAAAAGTAGACGCGCACTGATTAAGCATCGGGAAGTTGGCTCGAATACGCTGTTTTTTGATACTGCTCTCAAAGCAGCTCTGCGGGAAGATCCTGACGTGATCCTCGTCGGGGAAATGCGCGATCGGGAAACGGTCAATACCGCCCTCAAAGCCGCTCAGACTGGTCACTTAGTCATCGGCACTCTGCACACCAACAGCGCGATCAAAACGATCGAGCGGATCCTCAACCTGTTCAAGCCAGAAGAACAATCTGTCATGCGGGTATCGATCGCTGAATCCCTGGTGGGGATTATCTCCCAAGGATTATGCCGAACTACCGACGGCAAACGAGCGGCTTATCACGATATCTTGATCAATACCGAAACAGTCAAAGACTATATTCGGGACGGTAAATATGATGACATCGCGCCACTGATGACAGATGGCGAGTTTGATGGGATGCTCACCATGAACAAATCCTTATTTGCACTTTACCAAGAAGGTCGGATTACTGAAGAGACAGCTCTCGAACTCTCACCCACCCCAAATGAAATGGCAATGATGTTGCGTGGCAAGATCTAGCTAAGATTTTTAATTGCAACTGCGATCGGGAACACAAAACTTAATTAAAAGTCATAAGCTATATATCAGTGCTTATCCTTATTAATTAAGTTTTTCCCATGTCTAGATCTATCTTCCAAAAATCAATCGCCGCAACTCTGGGTGTAGCGATTGTTTCAACAGGTTTATTCTCCGGTATTTCTAGCAATGCTCAGGCACCAACTCCCTCCGCCAGCCCCATGCCTGCTGGTGGTACGATGACTAAGCCTGCTGGTGGTACGATGACCAAGCCTGCTGATGGTACAATGACCAAGCCTGCTGAAACCATGACCAAGCCTGCAAAAGCTGGCAAAACCATCGTCGATCTTGCTGTTGGTAACAAGTCTTTCTCCACCTTAGTTGCTGCGCTGAAAGCGGCAGATCTAGTAGATACCCTAGCTGGTGAAGGTCCTTTCACCGTATTTGCACCAACAAATGCAGCATTTGCAAAATTACCTAAAGCTACTCTAGCTAACTTGCTCAAGCCTGAAAACAAAGAGCAACTCAAAAAAATCTTGACTTACCATGTGGTTTCTGGCGCAGTTACCGCCAAAATGCTCAAGTCAGGCCCAGTTGATTCCGTCGAAGGTAGTAAAATTGCTGTCAAAGTAGCTAAAAAAGGCTCAAAAATGAGCGTTAGAGTTAACAACGCTAACGTCATTCAAGCTAATGTTAAAGCTAGCAATGGTTATATTCATGCGATCGATACCGTGATCATGCCTCCTGCAAACTAGTGGTTAGGATTTCCGATCACACTTTTGTGCTAAGACTATATAAATATTTATTACGTTAACTTAGCATCTGCAAAGAAGGGTACTTGTTATGAGTACTCTTTTTTGATCTGGTTATAGCTTCTTGATTGAGATCAACGACTAGTCCCTAGACTCATCAGTCTTATTTATAATTGTGAGTAAATATACTTATTAAATTATGAACTTCTCAAGCCATTCTCGACCTCAAGTAATTTGTGACGATCTACCGAAACATTGATAAATAAGCACTTTCCGCAAGATATCTAGATCGTCAAAAACTTCCAATTATTAACAGATTTCGATCGACATTGATGAGTCGTTAGATTAATAATAATGTAAAGTTTTTTGAACATAATCACTTTTTTCCGGATGGATTAATTATATTGATAGCAACAGGTTAAATTGATCCCCGATATGGGATTGACCAAAACACATCAGTTTTAGCCAGTATCCATCTAGTAGCCGGAGTCACCAAAATGCAATTAACTCAAAACCGTGCCATTCACAAAAGCCGTTACGTCGCTATGGCTAAGAGCTTCTTGATTTGGTGCTTCGCGCTGACAGTAACCCTATTAGTCGTTGGCTTCCCATTAGTTGTCTTGATGGCTACGATTGGAGCATTGCTCTCTATTACCTTGCACCCGATTCTCCCTGTGAGCGCGGTCTTGCTCGTAGCTGGCGGTACAATCGCCCTCAATATTCTCGCTGTAATCGTTGGAGCCGCAGTTCTAACAACTAAAGGCATTCACCCTCATGAAGTTCGCTGGTTGAGCTGGTTGCACGGTGACGCAAATCCCGTCAGCACCACTACTTATGCCACTTGCCCACTCACCTGTGACATTGATTCCTAAGCAATTAGTTTCGGCTCACTCATTTTAAGTATTCTCATCTAGGCTCGGCTAAACACCGAGCTTTTTTGTATTCTGTTTGAATGCAGAAGTACGGCGATCGTCATGAGATAATCAGAATGTACGAGTTTTAAATTAAAATTCAACTATCGATCGTTCAGATGTGGTGTTTCTCCCCCATCTCCCCATCTCCCCATCTCCCTATCCCCCATGATCCGCATCTGTTTCACCCTGGGAACTCGTCCTGAAGCGATTAAATTAGCCCCTGTCATACGGGCATTCAAAGCATCGCCCAAATTTACCACCCAGGTAGTGTTAACTGGACAGCACCGAGAGATGGTAGCGCAGGTGATGGAGATTTTTGGGTTGACAGCCGATCGAGATTTGGATATCATGCAGCATCAGCAAACGCTGACAGATATTACCTACCGCAGCCTCCAGGGGCTAGAGCGGCTGTTTCAAGAGATTAGCCCGCAACTCGTCATCGTCCAAGGTGACACTACTACCGCCTTTGCAGCAGCCTTAGCCGCATTCTACCAGCAAATTCCGATCGGACATGTTGAAGCGGGACTGAGAACAGACAATCTCTTCAATCCCTATCCAGAAGAAGCCAACCGGAGATTGATATCCCAAATCGCTCAGTTACATTTCGCGCCGACTAGTCTCGCTGTGGAAAATCTCCAGAAATCAGGCGTAACAGGCAAAATTTACGAGACTGGCAATACCGTCATTGATGCACTGCTAACTGTCGCCAAATCTCAGCCTGCTTGCGATATCCCTGGTTTAGACTGGCACAAGTATCGAACTATTCTCGCCACCGTTCACCGTCGCGAAAACTGGGGCGAACCATTGCAAAGTATCGCAGCAGGAATGCTCCAAATTCTGGAACAGTTTCCCGATACGGCACTGTTACTACCTCTACATCGAAATCCAACGGTAAGAGAGCCGCTCACACAAATTTTGGGCAACCATCCTCGTGTATTTTTGACTGAGCCGCTCGACTATACTCAGCTCGTCGGTGCCATTCAACGTAGTTATTTAGTACTTTCTGATTCTGGTGGGCTACAGGAAGAAGCTCCCAGCTTGGGCAAACCTGTGTTGGTATTGCGAGATACTACCGAGCGTCCTGAAGCCGTCACTGGTGGCACGGCAAAGTTGGTTGGTACTGATGCTGCAACTATTTTTGCCGCTGCGAGTGAATTACTCAGCAATTCAGGAGCTTACCAAGCGATGGCAACTGCGATTAATCCATTCGGAGATGGAACTGCTTCAACGCAGATTTTAGCGGCTGTAGAGAAGTTGTTTGGAGTGTGACTATAGAACCCATTTGAGATCTTTTTAGATCCTAGTGAAGGAGGGTAGGTTTTGTTTAAGACCTAACAGTAAGATCGATATTAGGTTGCATGAACCTACCCCTACAGATCCATATCATTCCTAACTCCCAACTCCCAACGACTAGATGCTATTCCTGATCTTTGTTTGCTGTCTGGCTATTTATGTCGCCTGTAATCTAGGCGCGAATGATGTTGCCAATTCGATGGGGACTTCGGTTGGCTCGAAGGCTGTTACCCTGACTCAAGCGATTGTGATTGCGGGGGTGCTGGAATTTGCAGGTGCAGTATTATTTGGGCGACAAGTATCTTCGACATTGGCAATCAGTATTGCTAATCCCGATTTATTTGTTAGTCAGCCTCAAACCTTGATGTTGGGGATGATTGCGGTGTTAATTAGCTGTGGAGTGTGGTTGCAAATTGCTACTGCCAAACAATTGCCTGTCGCATCTTCCCATGCTGTTGTCGGCGCAATTGCTGGATTTAGCTGGGTGGCTGCGGGTGCAGATGCGGTAAAATGGTCGGCATTAGGGACGATTTCGATCGCGTGGATAGTTACGCCTGTCGTGAGTGGGCTGGTGGCTGCTGGATTTTACTTGGTGATTAAACACTGGATTGTGGAGCAACCACAGCCGTTGTTGCAGCTAGATCAATGGATGCCGTGGCTATCATTGATTCTGGTAAGTGTGTTTGGAGTGATTGTTTTACCAACTGTGGTAGAAACATTACCCACAGGATTTTTACCTGATGTGCCCCGCCATGATTTCGCCTTGGGGTTGGGCGGAATTGCTGCGTTGTCGATTACATTGGTAGGCTGGCAAAGATTAGCGCGCGAGACTGTCTCGGTTGATTCTGAAGCTAATCTAGCGGTTGAAAAGGAACTCGCAAGATTTCAACTGTTGAGTGCTTGCTGTGTGGCATTTGCTCATGGTTCAAATGATGTGGGCAATGCCATCGCTCCACTCGCGACAATTCTCTATATTCAAAGTACTGGAACTGTGCCCCAGTCTAGTCTAGAAATTCCGCTCTGGGTACTAGTGCTGGGTGGAGTCGGAATCGTGACTGGACTGGCGATTTGGGGTAAGCAAGTAATCGAGACGATTGGCGAGGGCATCATCAAGCTCGAACCTAGTAGTGGTTTCGCAGCAGAACTAGCAACTGCTGCGACAATTCTAATTGCTTCGAGCTATGGGTTGCCTGTCTCTACTTCTCACGCTCTCGTGGGAGCGGTGGTTGGAGTTGGTGCTGTCAAAAACTGGCGATCGGTTAATCTAAATACGCTAAGATCGATCGGTATGGCTTGGATTGTCACGATTCCGATCGCTACCATACTTAGTGCTAGTATTTTTTCAATCCTGCGGTACTTGTTTGACTAACCCACAAGACTAGCCATGCTAGCTTTGCTTCAACCCCAGAGCTGCTTACTTATTTTCTGCCAAACTGGTGGAATCGGGTATCCAAGTTACATTCCAGACAGTAATACGGGTAAAGATTCACCTGTGATAGCAGATGATCTAATTTGCCAACGCGATGTGTCCGGCGAACTTTGTCTGTTCCACATTTTGGACAGTTGTGAACAGCTTCCGATTTACTGACTGAGTTCATGGGTGTAACACCTAGCTAATATAGAAAACCTATCTGCCTATGGTACCCATGAAATCAGCATACATAACGTAGTGTGTCCGCCATTTAACTTAAATCAATTGTTTCTCGATAAACTAGTAGTAGGTCTTTAGTGAGTCTAAATACCTCAACTATTTTCTTCCAAAACAATGAAAGCGAACATCACAATCTTGGCAATAAAAGGGATATAAATTCATTTTCGAGAATAATGTATCTCTTTTAGAACTCCGGTGAGTCCGACGAACTTGATTAGATCCGCAGTTAGAACAAGTACGAACAATTGCAATATTATTTTCTGAACTTATCATGGATGTTACTCCGAGAGAATAGAATGCTTTTATAGCTCCATGCTATCCAAGAATTATCGAAACCGTCTCCGCCATCTTGCTGAAATTATTTTTTAATTGTAAACTATTGACTATTTTATGCTTGTATAAATTGCAACAAAATTATTCAAAGGCTTGAGCAGCCAATGTTACAGCACGCACATCGCACGTACATCAATCGAAAACAATGTATCATAACCTAATTTTATTTGACGGGGTTTGCAATTTTTGCAACGCAGCAGTCCAGACAACGATTAAATTGGACGAGAAAAAAACCTTTAAATTTGCAGCGATTCAGTCAAAATTGGGACAACAGCTCTATCATCAACATGGACTAGATCCCGTTGATATTCAAACGCTGATGTTCGTTGACGGCGATAGGATTTTGACTAAGAGTGATGCTGTACTGGAAGTATTGGCGCGGCTCGATGGTGGCTGGCAATTATTGACTGGGTTTAGAGCGATGCCAAAGCCATTCAGAGATTGGGCATATACTGAATTTGCACGTCAGCGGTTCTTACTATTTGGACGGCAAGAAACTTGTATGGTTCCCACTCCAGAAGTGCAGGAGCGGTTTATTGTGGACTAGGGGGACTTTGAATTCTAGAATTCGATCTTAGCCCCCTTCTTAAGGCAGGGTAGTTTCATACAAGAAAATAAAAATGCACAAACCCCAGTGCTTAGTCTTCAACCCGTCGCCCTCACCCCGCCAGATCCTGCGGCTCCGGCTCCCCTCTCCCAACATTGGGAGAGGGGTTGGGGCCTACGCATAAAAAGTGGAATGCTCCCCTGTCTGTGTGTCTAAACTTTCGCGAGTTGTTTCACCTCAACTGGAGCGGTGAGAGCTTCTTCTAGCTCCGATTTACCCAGCCGTGCTTCGAGAATATTCATCACTTCGCGCCCAAAATCATTGGGATTGTCGCGGAAGGCTTGGAGACAAACTTCACCAAAGAATGAACCGAGTGGTTCGGGATTCCAGAGCAGTTTCTTGGCTACCCAGGGCATGTGACTCATGGGGTTGTAGCCTGGTTTAATTACATTATTTTTGAAGGCGTATTCTTCGAGGTGAGTATGGGGTTGTAAGCCGATAAAAAAGATCGCTGGTTCAACTTTATCTACGCCAAAGATTTTCTCCATTTCACGATGGTACGCGATCGTTTGACGAATAGTTTCAAACCGTTCATCGATCACATTAAAGGAGTAATTGATCGATACCATATCTTCAAATCCAGCCGCTTTGAGATCGCGGCAATTTTGAAGGACAGTGCGGAGATTATAGCCCATCCGCATTTTCCGAACTAATTCTTGAGAACCGCTGGTAATGCCAATCTCGAAGTAATTCATCCCTGTTTTAACCATCAACTCACAGAGTTCGGGGGTGACATTATCAGCCCGAATATAGGCTGCCCATTTAATATCATCCATCCCACTAGCGATGATCTTTTGGAGTAGCTCGATCGCATCGTCCATGTATTTCCGCGCTGGGATAAACTGAGCATCAGTAAACCAGAAATTCCGAATCCCGCGATCGTATAGTTGCCGCATTTCAGCTACTACTTCATCAGCCGGATTGATCCGTACCTGTTTACCTTCAATTACGGTATAAACACAGTAGCAACAGTTGTGAGGACAGCCGCGTTTTGTCTGGACACCGACATAGAAATCTCGATCTTGGAGATAGTAGCTAAATTCTGGCCAGATTGTCTCAATATAATCATAGTTGCAGGCGGTCTTCTCGATCGGAGCTGGCGGCTCATGTACCAAGCCTTTGCGCGGTGCTTCCCCAACGACGTAGCAGCGTTCATGAGTCAGATCTTCAGCTCTGATAATCTTCTCCAGCAGGGCTTCACCTTCACCAATAGAGACGATCGATCCTTTTGGTAAACTTTTGGATAACTGCTCGTAGAAGACGCTGACAGCCCCACCACCGACGACTAATTTACTCTCAGGATTATACTTCTTGGCACGTTTGAGTCCCCGCTTAATCAAGGACATATTCCGCCACAGCTCGGTATAGTGACTACTGAGCATTCTCGCGCCACCTAATGCCCCCCGCAGCTTCTTGAGCGGGTTGCGATCGTAAAATACCTCAAACGAGTTCTGGAGCGGATTACCGCCCCTTCCACCGACGGGTGCGTAGATCTGGATATCCCGCCACGAGTATACCAATAAATTGGGCTGGAACTCATCGATCGCCGCTTCCATTGCCGCCCCATAATCTAGTGGTGGTACTGCTCCTAAGTCAAATATTCGCTGCTGGACATCAGGAAACTGTTTATGAACGTGGTCAGACAAGTATACAACCCCGATCGGGAAAATCGGATTACAGGGCAGGCGACAATAGAGAATTTTGGTAGTCATTTAGATTAGGCTTTAGGATTTAGGACTAGGGTGGATAGGTTCCAGCGACTAGATTTGGGCTTAGTAGTTAAAAATATATATAGTATTTCGACCGTCTCATTCAGGAGATGATCTCTAGAAGAGATTCCACTGGCAAAGTTTATTAATGTCTTTAATATAACTTTACACAAATTTTTACCGGAAAGGTAGTGTCAGAATCAGATTCGATTAATGGTATTTGCACCCAACTAACCAAAAGTAGAGAGTCTAAATCCCCACACCATACAACCCAATTCTCAATTCTCAATTCTCAATTAATTTAACGATCCCCAGCTCGGTGAAAAAGTAGTATATCTTACAGCTTTGAACTAAATATGAGTGATACCTTAGTGAGGTCAATCTTTCTCTGGGCACCAGATGAACTCCTCATTATGGCTCACGCACTCGATCCGTTACCATCAGATCATGATAGTGATGACATTTGTTGTTGCTATGTCAACAGCACCAGCCAGATTCAAGTTGCCAGAATTACCAATGTCCATAACTGGTATTTTGAGCGAGTTGTTTTTCCTGGACAACGACTAATCTTTGAGGCTCCGAGCTATGGCTATCTGGAAATTCATACTGGGATGATGGCGAGTTCGATTTTGTCTGACAAAATTCCTTGTCAACAGTTGACTGTGATGGGCGGCTGTGAACCAGTTGGTTTATTAACTCTAGCGACAGCACCCCAGTTAGAATATGCTAGTTGATCGATCGGGTAGACGGCTTGAGATCGCCCCGATCCCCAGACATGGTATAATCTCTGTCAACTATAATAACCGTGTTGGAAACAAGGATTAATAAAATATGGACGCAGCTCTAGTCATTGCTAAATTGCCAGAAGCATATGCCATCTTCGATCCGTTAGTCGATGTGCTCCCAATCATTCCAGTTCTATTTCTAGCCTTAGCCTTTGTTTGGCAAGCTGCTGTTGGTTTTCGCTAAATTTGGTTTTTGCTGAACATTGAAATTTTTGCGAATCAGACATCCTCAAGTTGAGGGTGTCTATTTTTTTGCAAAAGTCTGCGATCAAAGATCGGTTTACACAATTTTTTGGGCATATTAATAGTGCGAGCAACACATAGCATCGATCAATCTACAGTCAGCAGTGACTAGATTGTGAATGGAGCACCAGTCGTTGAGATCTGTATATTAGATTAGCATTCATGTCGAAACCATTACCAGATCATTCCTTGCTTTATTCGGTCTTGCGGGCACAGTATCTCTACCAAAGAGAGTCGATGCGTGCAGATGGTGGCTATGCAATGATGACCGTATCGATCATCACTGTGATGATCTTCAGCTTGTTGGCTGCATCTCTAGCTATTAGCAATATTAGTCGATCGGCGACCAATGCTTACACCGAAGGTAATAGTACCTTCTATGCGGCAGAGTCAGGACTCAATCAAAGATCCAATGCCGTCCGTCAAAAGTTTGACAACTATGCAACTCCGACGGGAACTAGTCCTGGCGCAATTGCTGGGGTAATTGCTGGACCTGAAAATATGGCAGCATGTCTGGATGTACCTACAGCGAATGACGGGAGTGGTGATTTTGCCTGTCAGAAATTGGAACTCAACTATCGCCAATCAACTGGTGCAACTGTCAGCAGCAGCGCGACGACAGAGTATAACAACATCATTAAATATAACGCCTATACCTTTACGAGCGATCGAACTACATATAGCGATCCTGTCCGCAGGATTCCCCAAGTACAGACGATTCCATCTGGACAACCATATGCTGGATTGAGTGCTCAGGAATACCGCTACACCGTCTATAGTCTGGCGACTAGTAAGCAGCCAGGAGATCTGGATGCCAGAGCAACGACAGTTCTAGAGATGACCTTCAAGAATCTGAATATTCCGCTATTTCAGTTTGCGGCATTTTATGATGGCGATCTCGAAATGAACTCGACCTCCCAAATGGATATCAACGGGCGAGTCCATACCAATCGAAATCTCTATGTTCAACCAACTCCAAACGCCACACCTGCCAGTACCAGACTACTAGGTCAAGTAACAGCGGCAAACAATATCTACAATCGAGTCGATGCCAGTAATATCAACAGATATGGAGTCACCAATGTATTTATAACTGGAGATGCAAATAATCCGAATGCCTCAACGAATGTATACTTACCATTTCCTGCTTTTGTTGCCAGTCGTGAAACTCCACTAGATCCAACAGAAATAGCGACATTTCAGCGCAGAGTGCTAGATGGAACCGCAGGTGCAAGTCCGCTCAGAGTTCCTCCGGTAGGTTTCCTCCGGAAACGAGATCCAAGTGGAGATATTGGTGAATATTATGGCAAAGCCGATCTCCGCCTAGAGATGGTGCCCAAACGGGCAGCGGGAAATGTCCCGTTCAACTTTGCCTCCATCCGAAGTGGCGGCACTGGTGGCGTTAGCTGTGCCACATTTGAAATTTCGGCGGGGCGACAAGGCACGATCAATTGCAATCAGTTCAATGAAGGGCAACGCCGGAGTTTGCTGCAACCTGTGATGTTGAAGGTATTGAATAATGATGAACGTACTCGGTTCTGCCCAGGGCTGACCAAAAATCACGATCCCACTAAGTCTGGCGAACGTAAAGTGTTGCGTGCGCTCCAAGTCGGCATTGCCGCGCAGAATACACCAGTATCCCTAGCTCAACTTGCCTTACCACTAGAAAATTCTGCCAATGCGAGTATCTTTGCCATTGCTGATGGTTTGAAAGGTCTAGATGATAAGAAATCACCAATCACACTTGCAGCAGACGAAGGTGCTTGCTTCTTACCCGCACCGATTCAATTATTGACAGGTACTGGTAGCGGCACGAATGCTAATTATAGCTGGGAGTCGAATTATTTCGATCGCCGTGAAGAGCGGTGGATTGGGATGTTGCAGACAAATATCGCCAGTATGACCATCTGGAATCGGGATGGTTTGTATGTGGGCAGAGATGATGTCATTTCAACCAATGATAATCCCACTACTGCTCAAAATACAGCCGCCTTCAATAGTGGCAATAATGCCTCTGCCTACGATACCGATAGTATCTTGTTTGAACGTTCAGATCCAACTACTGCCGCGAATGTCGCCGCACCAGCTAGAAGTTTCCGGCGACTCGGACTAGGCGCAAAGGACACCACAGAGGGCGGGCTGGTCTTTCATGCCACTGTCAATGATGATTTTGATGATAATGGCACGCCCGACATTACCATCAATGGGGACGATTTGCGGGTCTATCCTGATGGTATCAAGAAGAGTCCTTACGGCTTTGCCTTTAGTGCTGGTGCTGATTTACCTGCACCACTCAGCATTGTGACCGATCGAGGATTGTACCTTCAAGGGGACTACAATAATTTTGCGGCAAATGTCGGCAAACAACCAGCGGCGATTATCGGTGACACGATTACAGCGTTATCGAATAGCTGTGCCAGCCTTACGACTGGGATGATTGATTGTGGCGTAATAGCGGTAACTAATGTTGCTACCGCAACTAGTGTTAATGCCGCGTTTCTCTCCTATACAGATTTCAGTGATGGCAATATTGGTTCGAGCGGATTTACCAGCTCTCCCAAAGTCCAGAAGTATAGTGGTGGCTTGAATAACTATATGCGAATGGTGGAAGATTGGACTGGTCAAAACTTCAACTACACTGGCTCATTCGTGAGTTTAGGTGCGCCCCAGGAGTATAGTGGTAGGTACAGATCTGGTAGTAGCAATAATACTTCATTTTTGCCTGACGGTAGCTATTATGACGTACCAATTCGTAATTTTAACTACGATCTAGATTTCAATGCCTTTGATAGATTACCACCCCTGACTCCCAAGGTGGTTTATCTCCAGCAAGAGACGTTTAAGCGATCGTACAAATAGCAAGACTCTGGTTCTGGCTGTCCAAAAGCGATTTACAATCAAAGGTGTAACGCTCGATAAAATAAGCCGTGACAGTCAGAGTTCGCATCGCTCCTAGTCCTACTGGAAATCTCCACATTGGTACCGCCCGTACCGCTGTTTTCAACTGGTTATTTGCCCGTCATAATGATGGAAAATTTATCCTCCGAGTTGAAGATACTGATACCGAACGTTCCAAACCTGAATATACCCAAAATATCCTCGATGGGATGAAATGGTTGGGTTTAAATTTTGATGAAGGGCCATTATTTCAGTCCCAACGCCTGGATTTGTACCGCAAGTCGATCCAAACTTTAATCGATAATGGTAGTGCCTATCGTTGCTATACCAGCACCGCCGAACTTGAGCAGCTCAGAGCCACCCAAGAAGCCAGCAACCAAGCTCCCCGCTACGACAATCGCCACCGCAATCTTACTCCAGAGCAGGAAGCCGCATTTATTTCCGAAGGTCGCCGTCCGGTAATTAGGTTTAAGATTGAAGACGATCGAGAAATTAGCTGGTTGGATTTAGTACGGGATCAAGTCACCTGGAAGGGTACTGACTTGGGCGGAGATATGGTGATTGCCCGCGCCGCTGATGGTGAAGAATTGGGACAACCGCTCTACAATCTGGCTGTAGTCGTAGACGATATCGACATGCAAATCACCCATGTAATTCGCGGTGAAGATCATATCGCCAATACCGCCAAACAAATCTTGCTGTATGAAGGCTTGGGTGTACCCGTCCCCATATTTGCCCACACGCCGCTGATTTTGAGTCCTGAGGGCAAGAAACTCTCCAAACGTGATGGTGTGACTTCGATCGATGATTTCAAGCAGATGGGCTATATTGCCCCAGCTTTGGTCAATTATATGACGCTGTTGGGTTGGTCAGCTCCTGATGCTCAGGAATTATTTACCCTGGATGTGGCTGCTGGGATGTTTGATTTCGATCGAGTCACCAAAGCTGGTGGTAAATTTGATTGGGACAAGCTCAACTGGATCAATAGTCAGTACATCCATGCGATGCCTGCGGAAGAGTTGATGCCTCAACTGATTCCCTATTGGCAAGCCGCTGGTTTCCCACTCAATCCCGATACAGATCGCGAGTGGTTGCTGCAACTGACTAGCCTCATCGGTGCCAGCCTCGAACGTCTCGACGGCTGCGTCGAAATCAGCCGCACCTTCTTTACACCTACTGCAACCCTGAATGAGGAAGCCACCGCCAAAGTCACTCAGCCTGGAGCTAAAGAGGTTTTAAGTAGTTTGTTAACTGCTCTCAAAGCCACTCCAGAATTGAGTGCGATCGAAGCCACAGAGCTAATCAAACAGGTGACAAAGGAGCAAGGGGTCAAAAAAGGTCTAGTGATGCAAAGTCTCCGTGCTGCCCTCACAGGGGAAGTTCACGGTCCCGATCTGATTCAGTCGGTGCTACTACTACACCAACATCAGTTAGCGGTGGCGCGGATCGAACAAGTTCTAGCATCATTGAATTAATTGAGAATTGAGAATTGAGAATTAAATCAGCCGTCAGATTAGTTGGGACACAAACCCGACTTTTCTGGTCGGCCGATCGATCTGAGTTAGAACCGCAGAATTTCTCGATCGAATAGTTCAGATTTTGGCTCTGTTTCCCACACCAATCCATCCCCAGGACTAACTTGGACATCGAGAAATAGCCTGTCAGTTGCGGTGAGCGCGATATCCTCATTATTGGCAAAAGCTAATAAATCTTCCGTGAGTAGGCGCAGCTTGACCCCAGCCGGAATATTATTACTGGTGGTACTGTGGAGTTCAAATCGCCACAAATCGCCACCTTTAGGCAGCACGCGCAATTCATAAGGTTGTCCGGCGATTGTTAGTTGCCGCAGCAGAATTTTGGTGGTGGAGCTATACTCGCCCCGCGCTGCCACTAGAGCGGGTTCCATTGTCATCATCTCCCAGCCTAACTGTTGCCCCAGGGTGGAGATTTCCGACTGAAACCACTTGGACATTGACCATTGTTCGGGTAGATTTGCCCGATGGCGATATAACTGTTGTCTCCAGCCGCTATGCTCGATCAACGCGCCCCACAGGGGGAAGGGAACAGCTAGGCGTGTCCTGAGTTGGCTGGCATTGCCGAGTCGCTCGATTAGGTTTTCTGCTTGGGCGAGGGGAATTGCGGGTAATGGATCGATCTGGGCGCGGAGAATTGTATTAGGGCAAAGTTTGCGAGATAGCCACAGGACATTTAGATCGGGAATCAAGTCATCACCATCGCAACTATAGGTGCGATCGGTTGGATTATAATGTCCCTGCTGTTTTAATTGCTGATGGGTAGTGTAGCCTAATACCTGAATTTCGCTGTCGTCTAAGTTGACATAGATCGAGAGGTAATAATCACCCGCCCAGGTGGGGAGATCGATCCATTCTTGCGGGACACGTAATTCGGCAAAATCAATTGCTGTAGTTGGAATTAACACCAATCGACTGCCGTTTAGCTCAATTGCCGCCCCGTTGACGATTTCCCAAAAACTGGGACGGCTAGCCGCCTTAACCCAGGCTTGCGCCTTGGGGTCGCGTTCGGCTTGGATCCACGGCAAAAAGCTTTCTAAGCAAGCTTGGTTGAGTGCGGCTTGCCAGCGGCTGCCCACACTAGAGTAAGCCGCTTCAGCTTGGTGCCAAAATTGGGATGGGAAATTAGCCGCGATTGGCAACTGTAATTGGGGGATGGCAAGCATCGATAATCCAGACGGGGCGTTCATAACAATTACCTCTGTGATGGTTCGGCGTGTAGATCTGGGTGACTATAATGTACCTTCAACCACTCCTCGATCGTTACGCTCAAATCACTCATTACGATGGGGTCTAAAGTTTTATGCAGTGTGGTTTGACTCCAGGTACATAAAGCAGTCAGCAGTGTATCCCGTGCATTAGTCAGGCGGCGGGATACAGTATATTGTTTAGTTTCTAATTGACTGGCAATTTCTTTTTGAGTCAAGCCTTGACCATAGTACATTTGCAGTAGTCGTTGGGACTCGACGTTGAATTTGACCAGTGCCCGCAGCAAGATTTTTTGTAATTGAGATCGCTGATCTTCTCGATCGATTTCGTCTTCTTGGTCGATCTTCTGAGTCAACAGCGAGTCCTGAACAGTCAGCTCAAAATCATCCAAAAATTCAGTATTATCACTAGCTGATTTGGGCTGGGATGCCGAAACAATCGTGGGATAGAGAAAGGAACGCACTGCCGCCCCAAAGGTAGTCAACCACTGCAAGATGGTGTCCCCATTGCAGTGGGCTGGTGGATGACCCAGGCTACCACGTTCGCGATTGAATAGATCGGAGATCGCTGTTAATGTCTCTACATCTGGCTTGTCTAGCTTCCGCAAGCCCTGTCCACTCGTCGGCGCGTAGATAGTTTTGAAGCATTCCCAGGCTAATATATAGACAGAAATCGCTTCAGGATTCAGACCTAACTGCTGCAAGGATTCGATCGCGCGTTTGTGACTGACTTTGTGTAGTAATGCCCAATCAGTACAGATTTCGACTTCTTGTCGCTGGCGTAAGGTATCCTTGATCGCATTAGTAAAAGCTAGGCTAGCATAACTTTTTAACTCCGTACCTCGATCGGCTTTGAAACCCTGAATCACTCGATCGAGCTTGATAATTGCAATTTGAAAAAAATCAGAAATTAACTGTTTCTTTGATAGATCCGCAGCTAGTTTCTGCGCTGACCAATAGCAGACTTCTTGTAAGTAAGCAGCTAAATGATTTGCGGCGATCTTGCCCCGTGGTGACGATCCTCCAGTGGAGTTGCTACGGGAACGATCGGAAGCCGATTCTGATTGCCAAATCTGATGCCAGTATAGTGCCCAGAACCTGGGCGAATCTTCATCCTTTCGACTTGCTTCCAGGCAAATCTGAATACTTCTTCGCAATCTACCATCAACGATCCATCTCGTGATAATATCGTCTTCAAAACACAAAAATGTGGAAAATATTTCGAGAGTGTTTTGACGAGAACGCATGAGCAAAAGCCGAGTTTATTATAAGTTAAAGAATAGTGAAGATAATAAATTATTATCTATTATTTGTTGTTTAGATTAAGCTAATTTGTCGAGATCTAATTTAAAATAATTCTTGTCTCAGTCCTGTTTTCCAATATTGCAACTAAATTATTATTGCTGCTACATATGCGCTTGACAACTTCCCGTCGGTTATTTCTAGCTTCGTTATTTTTAGCAAGCTGTGGAGTTAGACGATCCTCAACTGGCTCGCCCACATCTACAATTGTGCAGAGTGACAGTTCTAGTGACGGTGAGCAGTTGGCAATCGGCACCCTGAGCTACGGCTCCGGCAAGCAACCGAGCGCGCAATATGACGGTGTGAAACAGTATTTAGAGCAAAAACTGCGCTCCCTCGTTCAAATCGAACCTACTTTCAACGAAACCAAAGCATTAGAACGGATTAAAGCTAAAGCATGGTCATTGGTATTTGCACCACCAGGATTAGCAGCAATTGCTATTTCACAATATCAGTATACGCCGATCCTGCCGCTGGAAGGTATTAACAATTTACGTTCGATTTTGGTAGTCAAAAAAGATAGTACCTATCAGGATCTAAAATCCCTGACGGGGAAAAAACTGGCAATTGGTCAACCAGGTTCAGCAACTGGATATTATTTACCAATCTATAATTTACATGGGCTAACCCTCGCCGAACTAATTGTGTCCCCGACACCGAAATCAATTTTGGAAGCTGTTGCTCAAGGTAGTGCCGATGTTGGCGCGTTGTCCCTAACTGAATTCAATACCTACAAGAGCGAAATCCCCCAAGCCGAATTTCGGATTGTGTTTACCGATCCCCATAAAGTACCCCCAGGTGCAATTCTGGTCAGTTCGGAGATCGAGCTGAAACTGCAAGACTCCATTCGTCAGATTCTCAAAGATAGCCCTTCGACAGTCTCCCAAGAAGCTGGTTTTATCCCCAGTGGCACTGTCCCTGATTATAAATATATGATCGCCGTTGTCGATCGAGTTCGATCGATCTTCCCCGCCGACCAAGCTCAAACAGCGGCTCTGTTGACTCAGAAGCCAGTTAGGTTGTTTAAGTAGTTGATAGTTGATAGTTGATAGCTGATAGTTGATAGCTAATGGTGGTTAGGCTTGATCCCAGTCTCCCACACTCCCCACACCCCCATCCCCCTGCATAAACCACCCCAACCCTCCGTATCTACCAACAGAGGTGCTGCTTTAGTCGTAGCAAGTGAGGGCAAAATGGTGGAGTCGAGAACTGATGAATCTTTCGTACAGATTGTTTATGCCAAGGTTACGGCTAATGGCAAAACGGAACTAGTACCGATGAAATTATATATCGATCGAGATGGCACACGTCTCGATCGAGAACTGACAACTCCACCAGCCATTAGTGGCGGTAAAAGATTATTGGCAAATCGATATGAGTTGCAACAAGTATTAGGTCAAGGTGGTTTTGGTAAAACTTATCTGACATTCGATCGACATCGGTTTGATGAACCGTGTGTGGTGAAAGAGTTTCTGCCCCAAGGTCGGGGTAATTATGAGTCCCAAAAATCCCGTGAATTGTTTGAACGGGAAGCCAAAATTCTGCATCAAATCGATCGACCTCAAATCCCCAAATTCTTCGCTTTTTTTGAAGAGAATCAGCAATTATTTCTCGTTCAAGAGTATATCAAAGGTCAAACTTATGCGACTTTACTGCGGGAACGTCAGCAAGCTGGAGCTACTTTTTCCGAACATGAAATTATTAAATGGTTGAGAGATTTACTGCCAGTCTTGGGCTATCTTCACGATCGACAAATTGTCCATCGCGATATTTCTCTAGACAATATCATGCTTCAGGAAGGCAGCAATCTTCCTGTGTTGATTGACTTTGGGATCGGCAGATCCGATCTAGTTCAACGCCAAAATCAACCGGAACATGCGGCAATACCAAATAGAGCTGCGGCTGCTCAATCGATCGTTGGTAAAGTTGGTTATGCACCCTACGAACAAATCTGGCTGGGACAAAGTTTTCCGAGTAGCGATCTCTATTCCTTGGCAGTAACGGCAGTCGTCATGTTGACGGGTATCGATCCCCAAACTCTCACCAGTCAAGCATCTTTTAGAGAGCAATGGCCACTCAAAGCATCTGTTAGCAATGATTTGGTAAACATCCTCAATCGAATGTTGCAGGACGCTCCAGCCAACCGCTATCAATCTGCGGCGGCAGTTTTAGCTGATTTGGATCGGTTTACCAAAGCTGATTTTCAATGTCCAATTACTAAATTGAGTGCGCCACCCACAACCATCGCGCAACCACAGACATCGATCGGAAATTACTTAACCGGACGTAAATTAGCAGCAACATTCATTGCAAAATGTGAACAAGAGTTGACAAAATATATCGGACCGATCGCCAAAATTCTTGTCAATACTACCTGTAGCAAACATCCAGATCTCGAACCAGCCGAATTGATTGAGCTACTGGCACAACAAATTCCGCAACATTTTCCAGCAGAAGCATTTCGTCGTGATTGCCTTTGATCGTATTTTTAGGCGGAGGGTGATCGCCGATCGATTGCATAAATAAATTAACCAGTCGTAATTAGATTCAGATGGATAAACAACCTTGATTTCGGACAGAAGGGGATTAGAATCATGCTCGATCAAATTAAAAAAACAGTTCAAATTGGTTGTATTTCGGCATTTTTATTAAATACTGCTACTTGGAATAGCCGACCTGCTCAAGCCGTCGATGCGTCCCAAATATTAGGCGGGAATTTGACTTGGGAATGCGATCTATCCGCAACTGTCGAATCGACGATCCGTTCCAATCAGAAAAATAGTCAGCATGGTTTATCCTGCAAATCGACTCAATCCGCCGCAGACCCAGCCGCCGTGAATGGACTAGTCCAGCAGGGAATCCAACTGCTCCAGCAAGCTCAAACAATGGCTGCCGCAGACCCTGCCGCGATGGAGCAATTAGTTCAACGTGGTCTGCAACTACTTCAGGCTGCAAAACCAGAAACAACCAGCGATCCAGCCGTACAGCAATTAATTCAAAAAGGTCTGCAATTACTCCAGCCAAAGCAACAACCCTCACCCTAAATCCGGTGCATAGATCAATTAAGTCGATCGTAATCACCAATAGAGAGATGATCGAACTCATCGATCGCCACAAATACATTTAATTTAAAATCAGGAAGTTAAGATCGTGCTCAACCATATCAAAAAATCGATTCAAATTACTGGTCTTTTAGCTATTGTTTTCGGCACTGCTATTTTCCAGCAACCTTCCGCTCAAGCTGCGGATATTTCTCAATTATTTGGTGCAGATCTAACTTGGCAATGCGGGATGACACCCACGATCAAACCTCGGATTCGGTTGACTGCCAACGAAGCGAGTCAAGATAGCGTTCGGTTCAACGTTTTGCCCTGCGAACCACCTCAAGAAGCAAAACCCGCGCCAAAACCCCCTGAAGCTCCAATTACCCAATTGATTCAACAAGGAGTCCAAATGCTCCAAACGGCGCAACCATTGATCCAACAATTGGTACAACCACTGACGGCTGTTGGTGCGCCCCCAGCACAACAAACCCAACAAACCCAACCATCAAGATAGTCGATTAGTTTACAGCCAATCGGACTTCTGGCGAAAGTAAAAATATCATTTTCGCTAGTATCGTCTTGGCTACAGTTTCCCCTAGAGCCTAAAGTTTAAAGTCTGACTCTCTACGAAATTCAATTGCATAACCCCCTAATTTGAATCGTAATAAAAGACAAGAATACTTTAGTGAAGGGGAGTCAAGATTATGAACGGGCAAGCCAGACACTGGGTGTTCAATCTAATTCTTTCGGTTGTTGTCGAAATTATTTTTACGATTGTCGGGATTGATGATTTAGCTAGCTACAGTGAGTTTCTATTTGAGCAGCCAATCCATATTCAAGTTATTGCTGTGAATCATACTGCTCAACCGATCGGATAATAAGAACAGCATCCTTCGATCGATCTTATGTCTCAAACGACCCTCGTTAGTAGTCCCACTCCATTTATCGAACTAAATAATCAAGGTCAAATTTTGCGGTTTCGACTAGAACAAGACTGCTGGCAATTGGGGCGAGATCGGGACTGGACAAATGCGGAAATTCCCCCTGTGGGATGGGAGGTTTTGTCGAGACGACAGGCGGTGCTGGAGCGAGAGGGGGCGGACTATCGGATCTACGATGGAGATCGCATGGAGCCAAGTCGGAATGGGTTATTTCTCAGTCATACGCGGATCGATCGATCTCAGGGTTATTTACTCCAGGATGGGATCCAATTAGCAATTGGTCAAAATAATCACAATCAGATCTTGCTCACCTATTTCAATCCCACCGCTAGCAATACCAATCGGCTCAGTAAGTTAAAGCTAAATCTCCAAAGTGTCACCAAATTTCCAGTCGAACTGGGTCGAGAAATTGATGTTGCCAACTATGGGGGGATGCAGCTAGATTCGCCTGTGGTTTCTCGTCGTCACGCCACCATTTCAGTTCACAAAGATGGCTCACACACGATCGAGGATTGGAGTACTAATGGTACTTTTGTCAACGATCTGCGGGTGAATCGATCGATCGAATTGCACTCTGGAGATCGCATTAGAATTGGGCCATTTATTTTACTATATCAACCTGGCATCCTCGAACTTGCCGATCGCGGTAATCAGATTCGCCTTGATGCCGCCCATTTGGTGCGCCAGGTGACAGATAAAAGTGGTGAACTACGGACAATATTAAATGATGTCTCGCTCTCGATCGATCCAGGTCAATTAGTCGCCCTGGTGGGTGGTAGTGGTGCGGGCAAATCAACCTTGATGAAAACACTACTCGGCATCGAACCAACCACGTCTGGCGCGGTTTATCTCAACGGTGATAATCTCCATCAGCATTTTAATCTCTATCGATCGCATATCGGTTACGTGCCCCAAGACGATATTATTCACCAGGATTTAACCGTCGAGGAAGTCTTAATGTATGCCTGTAAATTGCGACTACCGCCCGATACTAATCTGCGTCAAGTTCTCCACCACACCTTAGCCCAAATTAAACTCACTCATGTCGCCCACACCTTCATTCGCGATCTCAGCGGTGGACAGCGCAAACGGGTCAGCATCGGGGTGGAATTGCTCGCCGACCCCAAATTGTTCTTTCTGGATGAACCGACCTCTGGACTCGATCCAGGACTCGATCGGGAGCTGATGAAACTGCTACGGGAACTTGCAGATCAAGGGCGGACAGTGATTTTAGTTACCCATGCGACTGCTAATCTGGAAGTATGCGATCGAGTGGCATTTATGGCGCGGGGCGGTACTCTGTGCTACTTTGGTACGCCCACTGCTGCCTTAGCTTTTTTTGAACTACCCAGCCATGATTTCAAATATTTTGCTGATATTTATCTCAAACTCGATCGCGGTAGCACCAAGCAAGAATTGCAGGCAATTGTTGCAGAATGGGCAAGCAAATTTCAACAGTCTGCGGCATATATTGCGCCATCAGCAGACCAACTGAGTGGAGGATTGTCATCGTTGACAACCGAACGAGTCAAGAGTTCATTGTGGCAGCAATTATCGATTCTCAGTCATCGTTATTGGCAATTAGGCGTGCGAGATCGGACTAGTTTAATCCTGGCACTATTGACGGGACCGATCGGGATTATCCTGATTCGACTGGCAATTCAGGGTCAAGATCCCTTAGTCCAAGTTAACCCCGCTTCCGCACTACAGGCTGCATTAACCCTCAAAACATTATTTATTTTCAGTTGTGTGGGGATCTGGGTGGGTATTTCCTGTTCCGCCCAAGAAATCGTCAAAGAAAGAGCTATTTATGCCCGCGAACGCCTAGTAAATCTGGGTCTAGTTCCCTATCTTGGCTCCAAAATATTCGTGCGATCGGGCATTGCGATCGCGCAAACTAGCTTACTGGTAGTGGTAATCTCGATCGCATTTCCCGCCCCAATTTCTCCGCTGCTACCCTGGACAGTGGGCTTATTCATCACCAATTTCTGCACCCTCATCAGCAGTATTTGCTTGGGATTATTACTGTCAACTTTTGTCAATAATGAAAATGAAGCTAACAATTCACTGCCATTGATTATGATTCCCCAAATCATTTTTTCAGGCGTATTATTCGATCTCGATGGGATCTCGACTCAGATTTCCTGGTTGATGCTCAGTCGCTGGTCAGTTAGTGCTTATGGGACATTGGTAGATGTTAATGCGATGATTCCTAGTTCGATCGTCATCCCTGGACTACCACCCATCCCCCAGCCGATTCAAGCTAATCCGATCTACGCGCCGACCTGGGAAAAGTTGGGATTAGACTGGGGGGCATTGTTACTAAGTGCGATGATTTATTTAGTTATTGCCCTCTATCTCCAAAAGCGCAAAGATGTAGTTTAAACTAAATTTGATTGTCTTTTAAGATTACTAATATACAACACCCAATTAGCCAATGAAAACTGGAGGATCGAGTTCTCAACTTGCAACTATCCCATCAAATAATCACTATTCACACTCCAAAACCCAGATGTTGATTAAAAATCTGAAATTAGAATCAAAGTTTAATACTTTTTTATTGCTCATATTTATTATCGGATCTATTTTGACCAGTTCTCTACTATTCCAGCTTCTGGAACAGAATGCTGAAACCGAAATAGCCGATCGAGCTAAACTAATTGTGCAAACGATGAACTCGGTCAGAGACTACACGAGCAATAATATTCAACCATTACTCAACGACAGACTGGAAACCGACGCAGCTTTTATTCCCGAAACTGTTCCAGCATTTTCAGCAACTGAGGTATTTCAGAAATTAAGAAAGAATCCAGCCTATCGGAGTTTCTTTTATAAAGAAGCAACTCTAAATCCGACCAACCTGCGGGATAAAGTTGATAGCTTTGAAACTACTCTAGTCGAAAAGTTTAGAAGCGAAGCCGCTGTCAAAGAGCTATCCGGCTTTCGAGATCTGCCGAGTGGCAAAGTGTTCTACATCGCCCGCCCCCTCAGCATCAAAAAAGATAGCTGTCTGCGCTGTCACTCTACACCCGATCGAGCACCCAAGAGTCAGATTGCGACCTATGGATCGGAAAATGGTTTTGGCTGGAAGCTGAACGAAATTGTTGCTGCTCAGGTGATTTCTGTCCCGGCAGATGAGATTTTAGCTAATGCTCAAGACGCACTCAAGGTGGTGATGGCGGTTTTATTAGCGGTGTTTGGAGCAATTTTATTAGCAATCAATTATTTGTTGCGCCGAACGGTGATTCAACCCATTAAAAATATGGTTAAAACGGCTGAAGCAGTCAGTTTGGGGGATATGGATGCAGAATTTCAACATCAGAGTCAAGATGAAGTTGGGCTGCTCTCGGCGGCTTTTGGTCGGATGAAATCGAGCTTGCAAATTTCGATGGATTTGCTCAAGCAATTGGAATAGTTTGATGCTTTAATGATTTCTATAGTAGAGAGGAATCGATCGACTTGTAGGATTCAGAAACCCGACTTTTCCGAAAAAGTTGGGTTTCTTTGCGAAGCTATTCCGCAATCTAGCTCTTGAGCTTAATCTCAACATTCTCTAAGGCTGACAAACCTACGTCCACACTAGATTTACCATCATATTCAAATGGATTATCTAGATCCTCAATCAAGAATAATAAATAGACAAATAGCGTAAACATAAAAGTCGAGACAGTTAAATTCTCGCTAAACCGTTCGGCATCAATTAGTAACAATGCACAAATCGAACCGCCCAGAAATAGCCAGAGTAGCACATAAGCAGCTCCGAGAAAATCCGTATCCCGATTACCACGCATTTGTCTAGAGATCGATCGAATCCTGGCTTGCTCGGTATGAATGTAAGTGACAAATCCGCTGCAATTATCGAGATTTAAAATCTTGGCGAGGAGCGGATTAAGTCGATCGATCGCATCATCAACCACCGTAAATTCTTTATTCTCCTTGAGCCAATCTAAGATCGATCGACTGATATTTCCCAGAGCTTGTTTGAGCGGTTCTGGTTGATATTCTGGATATCTATTCGCGATAATTTGGTTGGTATCCTCGATCGTTTCTAGGGCATTGGCGATTTGAGATGGCATCCCTTCACAGGCGCGATAATCGCTGAGTGTGCCGCTCAAAATCAAGGCAATCACGAATGTTGCCGCACTGAATAACGCACCTGTGAGCGCGTCAAATGCCCAGGGTTCCCAGTCGAGCCAGTGCATCATCAGCTTAACAACACAAAATAAACCTGTCCACGGCAAAACCTTTGCCAGAATACCCCACTTGACTAAATCAAACACGATCGTACTTTTATCAGAATAATTACTGGGTATTATTTTACACTCTTGGGTGTCGGAACTAGGTTTAGTTGATATTTGTATAAGGCAACCGGACGACTTTGCAGTTTATCGATTGTTTTGAAGTAGTTGGGGTCTTTTGGTGATAGATAGATTGCTGAAATCTGCGTTGCGGTAATTGATGGTGTAGGTGTGGGGGAGAACTGATAACTAGTCGTAGTTTCGACAGTATTGAGATAAATCGTCGAGCTAGTCCGAAAAATCTGTTGGGAAAGTTCGGTGGAAATAAACCGATTTGGTTGGGCAGTTTCCAGATTGAATCCAGTTACAAAAGCCTCTAATTCTCGATCTTGGGTTAATTGGGTGATTTGTTTAGTGGGATTTTGGGGATCTATTTTGACGGAGGTAACATTGGCTGCACCTAAATAAGCAGTGGCAATATTTAATCCATTAAAAGCTCGATCGGCTACAATTTGCGGTGCAGGTGAACTTGATTTTAATCTAGGTAAATTTAGCGGGGAAAACTTGGCAGCTTTCGCGGGTTTATTCGGTACAAATTGCACGGTGAACTCGATCGGTTTGTCAATATACTGGCGATTGCTTTCAAATCCAGGTGTGACGACATCTGGAGCCAAGGGTGCAATCTGTTCGAGCAGCGTACTAGTTGCTACCCACTGCCCCTGAAACCACTCAGGATAGGTCAATTCGCCCTCATGCCGTGCCACTTGTGCCACACCATTCCAATTGGGGAATCGATCGATCCTGTCGCTCAACGCGCCTGCTAGGGCACTGGGTGCGATCGATAGGCAGACGGCGATCGCCCAGAGGCAAGCTACAATTTTGAAAACTACTGTGCTGATGCTCATTAATTAACTGTCACAAATAAGATTTTGATTAGCATCCCGATTAAAATAGAAATATCCAGCGAACCAGAAACATAACGCTGTTTCAGATCTAGCAAGAACCATGACACAGGCACAAGATACAGACCTTAAAGAAATTAGGAATTTAATCCAGGGACTCGATCAAAAAATCGATATCATGGACACTCGCTTGGTAGAAGTTGAGAAGAAAATTGACAAACTAGATACCAAGATCGACAAGCAGGATAATCGGCTGTGGCTGTTTATGAGCTTGATTCTGACCACTGCATTTGCTACGATTTTCAAGTTATTAGCTTTCCCTAATCTCTAGTTAAAATCGCTAGCCTTGCAATACCTTACACTGCCCATAATGACGCAACAGGTGATCGCACAACACTAGTGCCACCATTGCTTCCACCATTGGCACCGCACGGGGTAATACACAAGGATCGTGCCTGCCCTTCGCCGCCAGCGTTGTTTCCTCACCCGCCTGCGTCACCGTATTCTGCTCCTTCCGAATTGTCGCAGTTGGTTTAAACGCGACGCGGATGATAATATTCTCACCATTGGAAATGCCACCTTGGGTGCCGCCAGATCGATTGGTGCGTGTCCGAATTTCACCCTGTTCGTCGGTATAGAACTCATCATTATGTTCACTTCCAGTTAGCAATGTTCCGGCAAAACCCGAACCGATTTCAAAACCTTTGGTGGCTGGGAGCGACATTACCCCTTTAGCGATATCTGCTTCCAATCGATCGAATACGGGCATTCCTAGACCCTTGGGGACGTTTCTCACGACACATTCTACTACCCCACCGATCGAGTCGCCCTCTCTGCCGATGGCTTCAATTCGATCGATCATCGTATCTGCACAAGTCAGATCGGGACAGCGGACAATGTTACTTTCGACTTGATCCAGGGTGACAGTATTGGGATCGACGGTTGCTTCGATATCTTGAATTCGTTTCACATAGCCGATTACTTCGACGTTATTAAAAATTTGGAGTACCTTCTTGGCAATAGCTCCAGCCGCAACTCGCCCAATTGTTTCCCGCGCGGAAGATCTGCCGCCACCTTGCCAGTTGCGAATGCCATACTTAGCATCGTAAGTAGCATCAGCATGAGATGGGCGATAGGTTTGCACCATTTCACTATAGTCTTGGGATCTAGCATCTTGATTCCGCACCAGGATACTAATTGGTGTCCCAGTGGTTTTACCTTCAAACACCCCTGATAAGATTTCGCAGGTATCTGTTTCCTTGCGAGGCGTGGTAATCTTGCTCTGTCCTGGACGACGGCGATCGAGTTCAACTTGGATTTCGGCTGCTGTAATCTCGACTAGGGGCGGACAACCATCGATAATCACCCCGACACCACCTCCATGTGATTCGCCATAGGTGGTAATTCTAAATAAATGCCCAAAGGTGTTTCCCATCGTGTCTGCAAAAGTCGATCGTCAGTGATTAATTACTAGTTTACCCTGCTGCCAGGGGTGATTCGATCAGATCTGGCCGATCGAAGTATTTGTGCATTATTACTGGATCTAAATTTGATTAGTTTCCGGATCACTGACAAGATCGAGTGTAAATGTATAAACAAGCTTACAACGGAATTAATTGACGATTCCGCATGGCGGACGCTCCGCGTTGGCAACGCCTGCGCTTTGCGCTTACGAGACGAGCAGTAATAGTTCAGTTGTCATCACCTCACTACTTTGAAATTGCATCACAGAGATATCATGAATCAATCCAATTTACTTTGCGCATTTGCCCGCTATCAAGGCGAATTCACACCTGCAAATCTCGCCTTCAATGCCAATCTTCAAGAATTTTCCCAGAAAGTGAGTTTTATCGTCGCACTAGAAACAGGCGGTAAGCTTTCTACGCGGGCTGCTTATGAGCAGATTGAAGCACTACAGGAACTGCTATCCAAATCAAAGCAACAACTGGGAATTACCAATAATAATTAGTGTATTGCCGCACTTTCTACTACTCTCTTTCCGCTCTAGGACTATAGATTAGTCTTTTCGTCTGGAGAAGAAGAGTCACGATTTGACATCGTGACTATAAAATTGGTCTTTTCAATGATTTATCTACATAAATTTCCAGAATGATCTCAATTTAGTTTTAGTGTCAACTAAAAACCCATAATTGAGGACTGTTATGGAAATCGTCAATCTATCAGTGGGAAGTATTCTCGCAGCACGTTATCAAATCGCCGAACTGCTGGGTGAAGGTGGTAGCGGTAGCACCTACCGAGCGACTCGCCTTGAAGACGGCACATCCGTAGCCATCAAAGTTCTGTCCCTGCGCCATCTCAACGACTGGAAACAGCTTGAACTATTTGAGCGGGAAGCAAAAGTATTATCCCAACTCAATCATCCCCAGATTCCTGAATACCTGGAATATTTTCACGTCGATACACCTGACAATCGCGCCTTCTACATCGTCCAACAACTTGCACCTGGAAAGCCACTCACCGCTTGGGTGCAATCTGGCTGGCGTAGCACCGAAATTGAAGTGCGAGATATCGCCAGTCAGTTGCTCGAAATCTTACAATATCTCCACCAACAGTCCCCACCGCTGATTCATCGCGATCTCAAGCCTCACAATATCATCCGCAATGACGATGGACGAATCTTTCTCGTCGATTTTGGCGCGGTGCAGAATGTCTACAACAATACGATGCTCAAAGGCTACACGGTTGCCGGAACCTATGGCTATATGGCTCCAGAACAGTTTCGGGGTGCCGCAGTACCCGCAAGTGATTTGTATGGCTTGGGTGCAACTATACTGTATCTCTTGACTCATCGATCGCCAGCAGATTTACCTCAAGAACGCTTGAAGCTGAGTTTTCGCACTCATGTGAATATCTCTAACCATTTTGCCGACTGGTTAGAAATGATGCTGGAGCCAGATACTGCTGACAGATTCTCATCAGCAGATGTAGCTTTGAATGCTTTGAAGAAACAACATCAATTCCGCATTCAAACGGGGACTAAAATTGGGTTTCCGTGGCGGGGTACTGCACTAACAGCCGCAATTTTGGTAATCCTTGCACCACTAATTTATCGATATCGTTATGCTCTTTTGACTAGTATTGGCATAACATCTCACGAACCTTGTGAATTAATTGGGGAGAATAATCGAAAATCACTGGATGAGTACCTTGCTCATGGTGTCAGTATTAATGCCAGTGTTGGAGTTGGTGAATTTATTGAATTTGGTAAATATAGAATTGGTGGAACTGGTTCGTTATTACACTGTGCAATTCAATCTGAGCAGACTGAAATCATGGCGGATTTAATCAGAAAAGGTGCAGATATTCACATACTTAACAGTGCTGGATACTCTCCATTAATGGTTGCAGTACAAAATTCTAATGCCTCAGCAGTGAGAAATCTACTTCAAGCTGGAGCAGACCCACATGCTGTTGATCGAAAAGGACTTTCATTATGGCATTTTCTAAATTGGAATAATTCCGATCGAGAAGAAAACAAAGTAAAAACCCAGTCAATTCCTAAAGAATTGATCGCCAAAAAAGTAGATATTAATAAGCAAGATATCGAAGGGAATACTCCTTTGCATTTAGCACTTAAAAATTCTAATGATCTGGCAACTTATATGCTATTGAATTATAAAGCCAAAACCGATGTTAGCAACAATCGAGGGCAAACCACTTTGATGACTGCGGTTATTAGTCAAAATTTTGATATGGTAAAACTGTTAATATCACAGGGTGGTGGAGTTAATATTGCAGATAACTATGGTACAACACCACTAATGGCGACAATTACAGGTAATACGGGTGAATATAGTGATATCTTTACGATTGAACATATTGTACCAATGTTTACTAGAGGTGAAGTTAAATCAATAGATACCACACTCCCGATTCCTAAGATTATCAATTTGTTAATAGATAAAGGTGCTAGTCTAAATCTTGTCAATCTAGATGGAGATACAGCCTTACATTTGTTGGTAAATCTTGAAACTATTGCTAAGAATGATATTGGATGCGCTCAAAATAGGTCTCTGGCAATATATATACTGGATTTACTAATCAAGCATCAAGCGGATCTAAGCATAGTTAACAAGAATGGTGATACTGCTTTACATGTATTAGCTAAAAAAGACTTCTTTCCTGTAACTGATCGAATGATTCAATATGGCGCAAACCCACTTCATCAAAATGCTAAAGGTAAAAATGCTGTAGAGTTAGCTAGCGCGGTAGGGAATAGACAACAGAGATGTCCGCCGCGACGACAACGTGAAAGTGTTAGATAGTAATTGATGTAAACATTGTTTGTTTAAATAATATATTTGCAGAAATAAATAAAAGATTGGTATTTCTAATTCTGTCCTATGATTATCGTAAATTAATGAAAGATATTATTCTAGTCGATCGATATCGAATTATAGATATACTCGGTGAAGGTGGTAGCGGCAAAACCTATCGTGCTGTCGATGAGTACGATCGATCTGAAGTAGCAATTAAGATTTTGAGTCTGTGGGGAATGAAAGATTGGAAAACACTGGAATTGTTCGATCGAGAGGCTAAAATTCTCGCGCAGTTAGCACATCCAGCAATTCCACGCTATTTAGATTATTTTCAGACTGAGGTAGCTGGCAAAGAGGCTTTTTGTCTAGTGCAAGCGATCGCGCCAGGTCGATCTTTGACAGCTTGGATTCAGTCTGGATATCTATTTAGTGAAATAGAAACTCGCCAGATTGCCACACAAATCTTGGATATTCTAATTTATCTTCAGACATTTACACCGCCAATTATTCATCGCGATCTCAAGCCGCAAAACTTATTATTGAGCGAATCCGGTAATATTTCCTTAGTAGACTTTGGAGCCGTGCGCGATACATATCATTTGACCATTACAGGCGGCAGTACGATCGTTGGAACTTACGGTTATATGGCTCCTGAACAATTTCGCGGACAAGCAGTATTAGCGACAGATCTATATGGCTTAGGGACGACATTATTATATCTGATCTCTGGTCAAGATCCGGCGGATTTGCCAGTCAGACAGATGAAAATAGATTTTCGCCAACGTGTCAAAACATCACCTGATTTTGCGAATTGGATCGATCGATTATTGGAGCCGATACCAGAGGATCGTTATCGTAATGCGACTCAAGCTTTATCATTCCTAAACGGTAAAGTTTGTGCGAGAGTACCTCGCCCTAAACATCCGATTTCTCGCATTTATCAACAGGGTAACAATCTAAAGATAGTTATCCCACCAATTTGGTTAGCGACACGCAGCAGCCAAATAACTTTTTTTACTGCGACATTCTTGCTGCTATCAGCACTCTTTGGTTGGTGGCTGATGAGAATAGCTATTTTAGACGAAAGATCATGGTGGCTATTCTTACTTGGTGGAATTGTTGTTATTCCCTGGATGATACGAGTGCTGTGGCATTATTTTGCTGCTGTTACTTGTCAGAGTGAAATAGAAGTAATCAGCAGAGAATTAATTTGCAAGACTAAAATAGCAGGGATGTCAGTTAAACATATCATAAAAATTGAGGATATCAAAAGTATTAGACATCAAGAAGTAAGCATACTAAGCTTGAAAGATAGTATTCAATTCAAGATATCTGGGCAACAATATTATCCTTACAATTTTGGCAACTATTTAGAGTACACTGAACAGCGGTGGTTAATCAGTGAGATTTTAGAGCATTTACGGCTTTGTCCTGAGATTGAAGAAATTGATAGACCTTACCTATAGTTTTTCTCCTGTTGACTCTTCATGTAGTGATGTAGCTAACAGATCAACGCCAAAAACTTCGCTAAATACTTTGACGATCTGTTGACGGACTAAATTAGGCTTAATATCAGGAATAAACTCTGCCATACTGCCAACAGATCGATCGGCAATCCCGCAAGGTACGATCCGATCGAATCCAGTTAGATCTGGGCAAACATTCAGTGCAAAACCGTGCATTGAAATCCATTTAGTAACTTTAATCCCGATCGCGGCGACTTTGCGACCTTCAATCCAGACACCAGTTAAACCGTCAATCCGTTCACCAGTTAAATGATTTAGAGCTAAAACTTGAATTACAACTTCTTCTAACTGCCGCAAATACCAATGTAAATCTTGCTGATAATACTTAAGATTGAGGATCGGATAAACAATCAATTGTCCAGGACAATGATAGGTAACTTCACCACCGCGCTCAACTCGATACAATTCGTATTCATTTTCAAGGTGGTCGAATTTCAAGAATTCTAAGCTAGAACCAGTACCAAGTGTGTAGACAGGTGGATGTTCAAGAATCACCAGGGCATCGGATAACTGGGGATCTTTGATTCGTTCCTGTTGGAGCGACTTCTGCCAAATCCAAGCAGATTGATAGTCGATTTCACCGCAATTATATAATAGGCATTGGCGGTTTATTTGAGATATCTTCTCAGGGTAAATTACCATTAGTTTGAGAAAGCTTGAGATTTAGCAGCGATAAAGTAAACACGATTAGAAACAAGACTAACCCGATCGTACAAGCATAGCTGAGATCGGGATTACTCGATCCAAATCCTTGTTGATAGAGGTAATAAACTACCGTTTTAGAGCTATTGCGCGGGCCACCTTGAGTCATCACATAGACTTCTTCAAAGATCTTGGTAGCTGCAATCGCTGAAATCACCGCAACGAGCAACATATAGGGACGCATCAGCGGAATTGTAATGTCCCAGTGCTTAGTATAGCTATCCGAACCATCGATCGCTGCTGCTTCATACAAGTCAGCCGGAATCGATTGCAATCCCGCCAAATAAATCGTCATATAGTAGCCTAGTCCCTTCCAAATCGTCACCAGCATCACGCTAAATAACGCCAGTCCAGGACTAGTTAGCCAGGGAATCGGCGGAATCCCCACCACTTTCACTAGTTGATTGAGCAACCCATTCTCAGCATAGATAAACTTCCAAGCAATCCCCGCCACTACCATCGAGATAATCACAGGCACATAATAAGCCGCTCGAAAGAAACTCATTCCTTTGAGCTTTTGATTGACCAAAATTGCCAACAGCAAGGGTGCAAATACCAAAATTGGCACGACTCCACACAGATACACCACCGTATTGCGAATTGTCTGCCAGAATACTTGGTCTTTGAGCAATCGATCGAAATTATTCAATCCTTGCCAATTTGCGGTGCCTGCGATCAGGTCATAATTGGTAAAGCTCAAATAAAATGCCTGCAATGCGGGCAAAAATACCGTTAAACCCAGCAATAGTAGCGCGGGTGCCAGAAATAAATAGGGTGTCCAATTGAGCTGACGGAGACGAATCATAGCGGGGCGAGAAAAGAGGGGGTCTAAAAACAGCCGAAAAACAACCGAAAATTCCAGTAAGTAACCAACAACTTACATCCAACAAGCGATCCCCTCGTCCCTGTTTTGTACTATTGTGTAAAAGGATCGATTTAACTCTTGAATGTCATTCGACGATCCTCATATCTTTGCTCAACAGGCACTACGAGTAGAATCTTCATGTTTGGTCTTATCGGTCATCTTACCAGCTTAGAACATGCCCAAGCCGTCGCTAAAGACTTAGGCTTTCCAGAATACGCGGATCAAGGGCTGGACTTCTGGTGCAGTGCTCCACCGCAAATCGTAGACCACATTAAGGTCACAAGTATTACCGGACAACAGATTGAAGGCTACTATGTTGAGTCCTGCTTTCTACCCGAAATGCTAGCAACTAGACGCATCAAAGCTGCCATCCGCAAGATTCTCAATGCGATGGCTCATGCTCAGAAGCAGGGAATTAATATCACCGCCCTGGGCGGATTTTCCTCGATTATTTTTGAAGAATTCGACCTCCAGCAAAATAAACAGGTTCGCAATGTCGAGTTAGATTTTGAGCGGTTTACAACCGGAAACACCCATACAGCTTACATTATCTGTAAGCAGGTACAAGAGGGTGCAGCCAAGCTGGGTATAGATCTGAGCAAAGCCACGATCGCAGTTGTCGGTGCTACTGGTGATATTGGTAGTGCCGTCTGTCGCTGGATTGACAAGCGAACCGATACTGCCGATCTATTACTGGTAGCACGCAACCAGGAACGCCTCCAAAACCTCCAATCTGAGCTGGGGCGCGGGAAAATAGCAACTCTAGAAGAAGCACTGCCCCAAGCTGATATCGTCGTCTGGGTAGCAAGTATGCCCAAAGGTGTCGAAATTGATGCAACCAGTCTCAAGCAACCTTGCTTGCTAATTGACGGCGGCTATCCTAAAAATCTGGGGACGAAGGTTCAGGCTCCAGGTGTGCATGTGATGAATGGCGGGATTGTCGAACATTCCCTCGATATCGATTGGAAAATCATGGGAATCGTGGCAATGGATACTCCGGCTCGACAGTTGTTTGCCTGCTTCGCGGAAGCGATGCTGCTAGAGTTTGAGAAGTTGCATACGAATTTCTCATGGGGGCGCAATCAGATTACGATCGAAAACATGGATCGCATCGGTGCAGCCTCCCTCAAACACGGTTTCCGCCCTCTATTGTCATTCGTTGGAGGATAACGTATTGATTGAAATCTCCACATGTCAACTCTGCTAGTGGGGTTGGGCGGGTTCAAATTACATTGCTGGCTACGTTTTGGGCAATAGTATAAACCCTCCCCTACAGATCTCTTCTCCGTTGCCCCCGCGCCCCCACACCCCCACACTCCCACACTCCCACACCCCCTCATGGCTGCTCCCAACGAAAAAAAACCATTTCTCCTAGAATTTGAGAAGCCGCTAGCTGAACTACAACAGCGGATCGATCAGATTCGCGAACTTGCGGAAGAAAGTAGCGTCGATGTCTCCAGTAAGATCCAACAATTGGAGACTAAATACGTGCAACTGCGGGACGAGATTTTTAGCAGCTTGACTCCATCCCAACGGCTCCAGCTAGCCAGACATCCCCGTCGCCCCAGCACGCTTGACTATATTCAGGCAATTTGTGATGAGTGGATTGAGCTGCATGGAGATAGGCGTGGTAAGGATGATCCGGCGTTAGTTGGCGGAGTGGGCAAGCTTGCTGGGATTCCAGTCGTGCTATTGGGACATCAAAAAGGACGGGATACCAAGGATAATGTAGCGCGAAATTTTGGGATGGCGGCTCCAGGTGGCTACCGCAAGGCGATGAGACTGATGGATCATGCCAATCGGTTTGGGATGCCAATTATTACTTTTATCGATACCCCTGGGGCTTGGGCAGGGCTTGAGGCGGAGGAATTGGGGCAGGGTGAAGCGATCGCGTACAATCTACGAGAGATGTTTAGATTGGAAGTGCCGATTATTTGCACTGTAATTGGTGAAGGTGGCTCTGGGGGAGCATTAGGGATTGGGGTTGGCGATCGACTGATGATGTTTGAACATGCGGTATATTATGTCGCTAGTCCTGAAGCTTGCGCCTCGATTCTGTGGAAGGATGCCAAGAAAGCTGCTCAAGCTGCGGAAGTGTTGAAAATTACGGCTAAAGATTTAAAGAATTTGGGAATTCTCGATCAGATTTTGCCGGAGCCATTAGGCGGCGCACATGCTGATTCGGTGCGGGCGGCGGAAGTACTCAAAAATGCAATTGTTAAGAATATTCAGGAGTTGCAATTACTCGAACCGAGTAAACTGCGATCGCTTAGATATGATAAATTCCGCCAGATGGGAGTTTTTAGTGAATAGGTTAGTTTAATGCACAGCTTCAATAAGTATGATTTAGCTGATTTCCAGAAAATCGCTGGGACTGACAATCATATATTGATATTCAGGTTCCGACTTGAGAATTAACAGATCTTTATCTCCTGTTACCAAGAATTTTGCATTGGAGTCGATCGCTAGTACTGAGCGGCATAAATAGGGTGGGTGTTCACTTCGACTTCGCTCAGTGAGCGGAGCCGAATTGAGCGGTGGAAAAGCAAGGGGAAACTTCCGCCGTCTAGTACTAGCTCCAGAAATTTGTTACCATCAGAATCTAGACAGATAGTGATTTGAGGTATTGTTTTGATAAATCTACTTTTACTTTGAATGAGATTTAGGAATTCTGCTCGTCTTTCGTTCGAGATATATCTGTCAAATTTAGTCTTGTAAAGGCGACTGGCTATTTCTTGATAAGTTTCCTCACTGTAAACTATCGTGAATTCTTGGACAGCTTTTGTCAGTGCCTGATACGCAGTTCCTCTAGGACTCAGTGGTGCGCTGATAAAGATATTCGTATCAATGACAATATATCTAAGACTCATCAGCCAACAACTCTTCTAGAATTTCTGATGTTAGCCCCTTTGCTTGAGCTTCCTTGCCAATCGAATCCATTAGTGCCAACAAATCATCTTTAGTAGTTTCAATAGTGACATCAACTACCATGTTTTGGTTTAAATTCATCTGTTTCACGATATCAGAGAGTTCACTAATTCTTATTTGTTTAATGACTTGTTTCATTTTTTTATCAACAATTTCAGATGTCGCATCCCTATCAACAATTATAGCTATCAATACCGATCGTATCATAGCTATCCGCTACCATCAGTGATAACAGCACCTGTGCGACGCTTGAGTAGTACTATTTTGTTCAACAATTGATCGATCGAGATTTGAAATTTACAGATTGGATTACTCTCTGCGAAACCGACAACTTAAATCGATGCTATAATAAATTCGTAACAAAAATTTACATATTGGTCGAATACGGGCTAATTCCTGGACTAGATGGATCCGAGCACAACAACTAATCGAACGGCGTTGATTACAGGCGCAAGCAGTGGGATTGGCAAAGCCACCGCTCTAGCCTTTGCCAAAGCAGGTATCAACCTGGCATTGGTAGGGCGTAATCAAGATAAATTAACAGCAGTGGCACAAGCAGCGGAAGCTGTGGGCGTAACGGCAAAAACTTATGTGGTAGATTTGTCCAAACTCGATCGAGTTTCAGCCACAATTGCGGAGATTGCGGCAGAACATGAGAATTTAAACATCCTCGTCAATAATGCAGGAATGGCTTACACGGGGTCGATTGCGGACAGTCCGCTGGCTGATTGGCAAAAAGTCATCGACCTAAATCTAACCAGCGTTTTTCAGTGTGTACAGGGGATCTTACCCCACATGCGCCAGCGAAAATCTGGGGTGATTGTAAATGTTTCTTCGATCGCTGCCAAGCAGGTATTTCCCAATTGGGGCATCTATTCCGTCAGCAAATTTGGCTTGATGGCACTCACCCAAGCTATCGCCGGAGAAGAGCGCGGGAATGGAATTCGCGTTACGGCAGTCTGTCCAGGATCGGTTAATACTCCCCTGTGGGACACTGACACCGTACAAGCTGACTTCGATCGGTCTGCTATGCTGACACCTGAGATTGTGGCTGAAGGCATCCTCTACGCCGTGCTAGCTCCCGCTGGTGCAGTAGTTGAAGAACTGACGATTATGCCTAGTGGCGGTGCTCTGTAGTTCGTCTACCGATTCAATTGTCTTTATTTATTTCTAAATCTATTCAGATCAAACATGACTATTAGCAACGATAAACTCAATATCAATCCTAGACCCGATCGCAACACCCACAACGGCGAGCCAGTAAAAATTCACGAGCCAGAAGTCAGCCTCGAAGACATGATGGACTCGGTGCGCCAAATTATTTTAGGTGTGGGTGAAGATCCAGATCGAGAGGGTTTGCTCAAGACTCCAAAGCGAGTAGCTGAATCGATGCGGTTCCTGACTAGTGGCTACAACCAGTCCCTCGACGATATCATCAATGGTGCGATTTTTGATGAAGGGCACAATGAGATGGTGCTGGTGCGAGACATCAACTTCTTCAGCATGTGCGAACACCATATGCTCCCGTTTATGGGTAGAGCGCATGTTGCTTACATCCCCAACCAAAAAGTAGTCGGATTGAGCAAACTGGCGCGGATTGTCGATATGTATTCCCGTCGGATGCAAGTCCAAGAAAGACTGACGCGCCAAATCGCCGAAGCACTTCAGGAAGTACTAGAGCCTAGAGGCGTAGCTGTAGTCATGGAAGCCAGCCACATGTGCATGGTGATGCGCGGGGTGCAGAAGCCTGGAGCTTGGACTGTGACTAGTTCAATGCTGGGTGCATTCCAAGAGGATCAGCGCACGAGAGAAGAGTATCTCAGTTTGATTCGTCATCAACCATCGTTTTCGTAAGAAGTGGATGGTGAATAGCTTGTCGGGTGAGCACTGCCCACCATCTAGTTTCTATACTTTTCACGGTAATAATTTGAGCTATTGTAGCATACGTTTTGCATACTCACAAATTGTTTGTGGCAAAAACGCAAGCTTTGCCCGCGCAAAGTATAGAACCCATTTGAGATCTTCTTAGCTTCTAGTGGAGGAGGGTAGGTTTTGTTTAAGGTCGAATATAGCATCGACATTGGTTAGCATAAACCTACCCCTACAGATCCATCGACGAATCGATGACGCATTTTGTGAGCCAACCGTAGGGGCTGGTGTCTTGTCGTTTTTTTATATCTCCTGACGGAGAGGCTACGCCAACGGGGGGAACCCCCGTTGGCGGAAGCCCGCTCCCCCAGGAGAATAAAAACGCCGCTTCATGCCAGTAATTGTCGCCTAACACCATTATCTTCAAACAAAACCTGCCCTCCCTCACTAGAAAGTCTCAAATGGGTTCCATCCGCTAATTCTATTCCTTCACCGTTGACTTTCGGTTGCGGCATCTATCGGAGCAGTATTTGACTTCATCCCAACAACCTTCCCACTTTTTGCGCCAAGTGAACGAAAGTTGACAGACGGTGCAGATTTTGGTGGGAAGATCGGATTTCGATCGATGTTTGGGCATATAGTTTAGTTGTCGATCGCTAAATATCTTTTGTGAGTAACTCTCTTCATCATATTCGGATTGTCCTGGTCGAGCCAGCAGGTGCCCTAAATGTCGGCTCGATTGCGCGGGTGATCAAAAATATGGGATTGTCGCAACTAGTAATTGTCAATCCCCAGTGCGAAGTCGATGGTGAAGAAGCAACCAGGATGTCAGTACATGCGATCGATCTATTGCAGTCAGCCAAAATTACCCCCGACTTACCCACCGCATTAGCAGGCTGTACCAGAGTAATTGCCACTACAGCCAGAGAACGCGCAATTCCCACATTATTAGAAACACCCAGACAAGTCTTGCCGTGGTTGGTAGAAACCAATGAACCAACAGCCTTGATCTTTGGGCGAGAAGATAGCGGTTTGACGAATGCGGAATTAAATTATGCCACCCGCTATCTGCGGATTCCAGTTGGTTCTGAATACAGTTCGCTGAATTTGGCTCAAGCCGTGGGAGTTTGCGCCTATGAATTGCAAGTGTGCTCGAGTGAGATTGGATTAGAGCAGACAACAATCCGTTCGCAGATGCCTCAGTCATCAGATATTGCACCTGTAGAATTAGTCGAAGGATATTATCAGCAGTTAGAAACTTTATTATTAGAAATTGGTTATCTGCTGCCCCATACCGCTGCACACCGGATGGAGAAAATCAGGCGGTTATACAATCGCAGCCAACTTTCGCCGAATGAAGTGGCTTTGCTGCGCGGCATTTTGCGTCAAGTTGGTTGGGCAATCGATCCTAAATCCTCATGATTTACAGCAAGATATTTAACCCAAGTGCTACCTATAACCTCAGCGGTTTCAGTCGTAGGCGTTCTACAGGTAGCAACTTAGGTTATTCAAACAAAAAAACCATACCCCAAAAGGTATAGCTTTTTTAAAATTGGTAGCGGAGACTGGATTTGAACCAGTGACCTTCGGGTTATGAGCCCGACGAGCTACCAGGCTGCTCTACTCCGCGTCATGTGTTGTTTTTCTCAACTTGTCTAATATAACACCACTTACTGATAAATAGCAAGCCCCTTTTCTAACAGGATATTTAGGGTGAGTCGAGAGGGATGCACAAACTCTCAAAAAATCTTAAAATCTGTAAAGACACCTAAAAATAACGATAGAGATATGCGGGTTGCAATTGTTGGCGCGGGATTGGCAGGCATGACTACAGCGATCGATTTAGTCGATGCTGGGCATGAGGTAGAGATCTTTGAATCGCGCCCCTTTGTCGGCGGTAAGGTGGGTAGCTGGGTGGATCCAGATGGCAATCATATTGAGATGGGTTTGCATGTCTTTTTCAATAACTACGCCAATCTCTTTGCGCTGATGCAGCGCATTGGTGCTGTGGATATCTTTCTACCGAAGGAGCATGTTCATAATTTTGTCAATGCTGGCGGTGACATTGGCAAGCTAGATTTTAGATTCTTTCTGGGCGCACCTTTTCATGGCTTGAAGGCATTTTTTACCACCCAACAACTAACGATCGTGGATAAGCTGCGAAACGCTCTAGCACTGGGTACTAGTCCAATCGTTCCAGGCTTGGTCAGCTATGAGACAGCGATGAAGATGATTCGCGATCTCGATCGAGTTAGTTTTGCCGATTGGTTTCGATCGCATGGTGGTAACAATCATAGCTTGCGGCGGATGTGGGATCCGATCGCGCTAGCACTAGGATTTATCGATACGGAGAATATCTCAGCGCGGTGTATGCTGACGATTTTTATGATGTTTGCGTCCAAAACCGAAGCATCCAAGCTGAATATGTTGATCGGTTCACCTGCCGACTATCTGCACAAACCGATCGTTGAGTACCTAGAATCAAAAGGTGCTAAAATTCATACCCGTCGCCAACTTCGCGAAATTAAGTACAGTGGTGAAGGCGATAATATTCACATCACTGGATTTGAAGTTGCCAGTGGCGATACTGTCGAGACTATTACGGCTGATGCCTATGTCTGCGCCTGCGATGTGCCAGGGATTCAGCGGATTGTGCCAGCGGATTGGCGTACATCAACTTTCTTTGACAATATCTTCAAGCTGGAAGCTGTCCCTGTTGCCACTGTCCAACTACGGTTCGATGGTTGGGTAACGGAAATGAAAGATAGTGCCGAGCGGAGCCAACTAGATCATGCTGCGGGCATGGATAACTTGCTGTACAGTGCGGATGCAGACTTCTCCTGTTTTGCCGATCTCGCCCTCACCAGCCCCGCCAATTTCTATAAAGAGGGAGAAGGTTCATTACTTCAAGTCGTGCTGACTCCTGGCGAAAAATTCATTCCGATGAAGAATGAAGATATCGTCGAACACGTCATCAAACAAGTTCAGACTCTATTCCCTTCTGCCCGTGAACTCAATGTTACCTGGTCGAGTGTCGTTAAACTCGCCCAATCACTCTATCGTGAGCAACCTGGAATGGATCCATTCCGCCCTACCCAATCGACACCTGTTGATAATTTCTTCTTAGCTGGAAGCTACACCGCGCAAGATTATATTGATAGTATGGAAGGAGCTGTGATTTCTGGCAAGCAAGCCGCTGAAGCAATTTTAGGCAGTGCGGATAAGCTAAATCCAGCCGCACAGTTAGCGAGTGTATGAGAGCTAGAATTTAGCTGAGGTCTGAGTCGTTGGCTAGAATTCACCCAGAGTCTAGCTGGTGGGCAGTGCCCACCCTACGCGCTACAGATCTACTGGTGGGAACTGCTCACCCTACATACTTCCCATTGGTGAGTTGTGTGTGTTGGGTTGTTTCCTTCTCTTCGAGACGCTTCGCGAACGGAAAGGCTTCGCCAACATTCTTCAACCCAACCTACAGATCTAAACCACTAACAACTAAACCACTAAACCACTAAATTATGTCCGAATGGTTAGAACATAGCGTCCAGATTGAAGTTTCTGCACCGATCGATCTCGTGTGGAGTTTATGGCAAAATCTGGAACTGATGCCACGTTATTTTAAGTGGATCGAATCAGTTGAAATTCTTGAAGACACGCCCGAACTATCGCGGTGGAAGCTGGCGGTGAAGGCGTTTGAGTTTACGTGGCTGGCGCGGAGCTTGCAGGAAGTGCCCAATCAACTGATTCAGTGGGAGTCAGTAGATGGATTGCCAAATAAGGGAGGCATTAGATTTTACGATCGCAAAGAGACTAGTATTGTCAAACTAACTGTCGCTTACGCCGTGCCAGGATTTTTGGCAGTATTGATGAACAATGACTTTGTACGCAATGCGGTAGAGTCTACGCTCCAAGCTGACATGGAAACATTTAGACAATACGCGCTCAATGAAGTCAGCGCGAGGAGGAATGCCCCAGAGGTGCTATAGTCACTAATTACCGCTCGTTAGTTGCAAATGTGCCGTTTACTCGCTTATCAGGGGATTCCCCAGTCACTCGATCGATTAATTGCTCAACCAGAACATTCATTAGTCGTCCAGAGCTATCAGCCCCGTGAAATGACCGCCGGAATTATCAATGCTGATGGTTTTGGGTTGGGTTGGTATCATCCCCACCAAGAGACAGATCCATTTATTTATAAGCACACTCAACCAATTTGGACGGATATTAATCTACCCTATCTGAGCCGATATGTAGAAACTGGTTGTATGTTGAGCTATGTTCGTAGTGCTACTCCTGGACAGTGCATCAGTTTGAACAATTGTCAACCATTTCGGGACGGTAAACTATTATTTATCCACAATGGATTTATCGATAAATTCCGCAGTGGTTTGTACAAGCAAATTCGGGACAAATTGCATCACCACATCTATCAATCGATCGATGGTACTACTGATTCCGAACACATCTTCGCGCTATTTTCCAATGAGCTACACACTCAGCCAGATCTGCCATTAGCAACTGCCCTTCAGCGGACTTTGCACATCTTACGCGACTTAGTAGACCATGAGCGCACCACGATTTCGGCAAATATTGTAATTAGCGATGGTGAACAATTAATTGCTTCCCGTTTTGCTCACAGAGCGACTGTACCGACGCTATATTGGATTAAAAATAGTATTGATTATCCAGACTCCGTAATTCTAGCATCCGAGCCAATCTTTGCAGGTGATTGGCAAGTTTGCCCGATGCAAACCATCATTACTGTCAACAAGGATTTAGATGTCCAAATCACACCAATTTAGGTAAATATTTTCCAGTATGGGACATTGGATTCTTCACCACCTGTTCCGCGCTACTAATTCACCACCCTTATTCCCACCTTCTGAACCCGATCATTGGCGATAGCGGAGCGCGTTGGGCTTCAACGCCGAAGAGGGTGGGGGCGGTTTGTCCGAGAGGCTCAAGGCTGAAAACGTAAATGTTGAAGAGATCGCACTTTTGCAATCGTTTCAAAATCACGATCGTTATGAATTAAAGTAAATTATTTTCTAGGGCAGCTTGAGCAATACAGCAGTCAATTGAACTACGAACGGTGAGTCCTTTTCGGCGCAGATTGTAGTAAACACGGGCGGCTGCTTGCCAGGAATGATTAGTAGGTTCGATATAGTCTTGCGTGTCGAGATAGGTGGAAAGGAGATTCCACTCTTTTTCGTCCAAACTTCCTTGGAGTAGTTCGAGTTGAGTGAAGCGTGTGAGTAAAACTTCCCGACCATCGATGAGAACTTCGAGTTTTTGGCGTACTTGTCCAGTCCGATCTCGAAAAACAGTAATCCAAACGGAGGTATCAATCAACAACATGATGATTCTCGCGCATAGCTTTATAGTCGAAGTCTTCTGTAAATTGAATTTGTCCGGCCAGATCGAGGAGATTTTTCTTGCGACGGGAACGCACGAGTTCTTGTAGAGCCAAATTCATTAGTTCTTCCTGGGTGCTGAATTTGGTGAGTTGGAGAGCTTCTTCTAGGAGGGATTCATCTAGGTTAAGAGTTATTTGCATGGGATAACGGCACGATTGTGAGTTTTGAGCCTACACTTCAATTATATCCGCACAATTGAACCTACTCTTCGTTCGCGAAGCGTTCACTCGTGAAATCTACTCCAGATTGATGCTCAAGTTTTCACCGCTGCTGAATGTTGTTTCAATACTTGCTTGAGATACTTCCCAGTATGCGACTTAGGATTCTTCGCCACCTGTTCCGGTGTCCCGACAGCGACTAATTCTCCCCCTTTATTACCACCTTCTGGCCCCAGATCGATCGTCCAGTCGGAGCAGCGAATCACGTCGAGGTTGTGTTCGATCGCGAAGTGTGGGCTTTGCCCAATCGCAATCACGGAGTTTCCCTTATCGACTAGTCGCTGAAGCACATCTAAGAGCTTATGGACATCGTAGAATGACAGTCCGGTAGTGGGTTCGTCGATTAGATATAGGGTTTTGCCTGTGGCGCGTTTGGAGAGTTCGGTGGCGAGTTTGACTCGTTGGTCTTCACCACCGGAGAGGGTGGGGGCGGTTTGTCCGAGTTTGACGTAGCCGAGTCCGACATCGAGGAGGGTGGCGGCGCGGGGGATATTTAAAGAAGAATTCTAAGCCTTCTTCGACAGTCATATTCAGGACATCGGCTATTCTCTTTACAGAGAGGCTCCGCCAACGATTTACCCTTATATTTAACTTGGAGGGTTTCGCGATTGTAGCGTTCGCCTTTGCAGACATCGCACTGGACGTAGACATCGGGGAGGAAGTTCATCAAAGGTGGTGTTTACCCCTTGTCCGCTACAGGCTTCACAGCGTCCACCTTTGACGTTAAAGGAAAATTGTCCGGCTTTATAGCCACGTGTTTTGGCTTCGATGGTTTGGGTGAAGACTTCGCGGATGGTGTCGAATACGCCTGTATGGGTGACGGGATTCGATTCCCCATCTAGCTTATCCGTAATGCTCCACCCCCAGAAATAACAACAGCATAATCTTGTTCTCCCATCTGAACATCGGCAACAATCTCGATTCTCCACTCGCCAATTTCAGGCGATTTTACAACGACTCCTTCGACATTATTAATGTTATCTGGACTGCCAGTTTCCTCAAAATCATTACCCAGATAGTGTTTACCACTGGGACTGCGGAAGACTAAATTAAGATTGTTAATTAAGTTTTCGCCTGGGTAGTCTGTATAAACAAGGGTGACTTTGAGTGGAATTGAGGAATCGGTAATTTTCACTTTATGCTCATGTTTTTCACCTGTGATTAAACCATTTGCTTCATCAATCAAGATTGCTTGAGTTGTTGTTGCTGGTTTTAAAACTTTCTGCAAGTCCACTCTACCCCATCCTTGCTCGTTATCTGCCCAAGGTGCTGAAGCCGGATGAGCATGACGATAGTTGATGTATTGGGCTGAGTGGATTAGTATTGCTTTAACCAAAGCAGCACTGGGATTGAATATAGATGGCTGATGGTTTTCGCGCAGATATTGGCGAACTAATGCGGCACATCCAGCAACCAAGGGTGTTGCCATCGAAGTTCCATGCATATACATGTAATGATATCTCGCTGGGGGATAAGCTCCATCAGCAAAATTATTACTGGCAATCTGAGAGGAACGAGTAGAAAGAACAAAAGTACCTGGAGCAACTACATCGGGTTTGCGACGACTTGGTTGATAATATCGATCTAAACAAGGTCCTCGACTGCTAAAAGGTGCAATATCATCAATTGAATCAGCTATATTAACAGACTTGAAAGGTTCATATGGAAAGTTGTCTGGATTTTGATTTCCATACGTATCAGAAAATTGACCGCTACGATCGTTTTCAGATGCGCCAATGGTCAAGCAGTTTTTAGCCGTTCCAGGAGTATTGACATTGCTTTGTTCTATACCATTCCCTGAAGATCGATGTTTACCATTATTTCCAGCAGCAACTACTACTAAGAAATCTTTCTGACCCCAGACAAATTCATCTAGTTTTTGACACCTAAAGTCATAGAATCCGTCACCTCCTCCTCCCCAGGAGTTAGAATGAATTCGCGCACCCTTTTCGTAAGTATATTGAAATAATTCTGTCAGATCTTCAGGAATCCCGAATAATGCTGATGGCGGTGGCATAACATCAAAATTTTCTATATAGAACAAAGAGCCTTCTAGAGTCCATTTTGTAGTTTGTTCAACAGCTTGAAAAATTAATTTCGCCTCAGAAGCTGTACCTGCGGGAATGGAAGAAATTTTTAATTCTTTTGCTTGTGTTCCATCACCCAAAGCACTTCCAGCTACATGGGTTCCATGTCCTGAGAATTTGTCAGATGCTCCATCATCATCTCCCATATTTTGTAGATAGGTTTCCCACCATCCTTTTGTGATCGGATAACTTTTAATATCGATAACTCGTCCTTGTAAATCAGGATGCAGAAACTCTCGATCGCCTGTATCCAGTCCAGTATCTGCGATCGCAATAATTTCGTCCCTACCCGTTAAGCCAAGGGTTGGGATAGGATTAGAAGGAATAACACCTTTAGCAATTACACAACCAGCTTTTTCGTTAAATATTCTGGGGATAGTTTTTTCTTCTAAGGAGCGCAGTCCTTCCTGTGAGCTGATTATTTTAAAGAGATCGAGTGCATTAGTAGCAGCACTAATATCTACGATCAACAAATCTTTTCCTGGAAGATCACCAATACGAATCCCTGGAATAGATTCTAAATTTTGTGCAGCCAGATCGCGATCTTTTGTTGTAAAGAAAACAGCTACTAAAATTCCTGGAAGTGTCAGGTTTCGAGGCGGAGAATTATTAGTATTTCTGGCAGCATTTAACCTAGCCGCCGAGATCGCTTCTTTGGTAGCTGGTTGACCTAGATTTTGAAGTGATTGTGTTTGAACTCGAATATTGGGAACGTAAGCAGTGACTTGGGCTACTTCTTCAAAATCCCTAATTTGGTTCGCAATATCTTCACTAGGAACGGCAACTACAAATTCTAACCTACCTAAAGGCTGTAGTATTTTTGAACCTGTGTCCTCTATTCTTTGTTTCCAACTTTCTAGCACAGGAGCGTTAAATCTTATCACTCGATCTCTTGTATTCACGTCAGAGCCTCCACTGAGGGGATTGGATTCTTGTAATGATTCAATTTTTTCAACTCGACAACATTTTTTGATTTCGGATATCGTATCTTGAGTTGCCCCTGTGACAAAACTGTATGCAGAATAAGATTGTATAATATCTATCTTTTCTCGAAAACGATTTAAGTCCTTACCAGCCGTATAATAAACCTTGTATCTAACTTTTTTTGCCTGAATACGTTGCTCGATCTCATTTTTAGCACGAACAACTAAGTTTTGTATTGTGGGAGTCAGAGGTGCATCATAACCCGATCGATCGATATCTGTTTGTATAGTCCGTAACTTTTGTAAAGTCCGTAGCTTGTCAATCGTATCTAGCTCAATTTCTTCGCCTTGAGCTAAAGCCCACCTTAATGTAGCTTCAAAATCAGAATCGCTAGGGGATAAAAGGACAGTAAGTCGCCACATTTTTTCCGCCTTATTCTTGGAGTTTAGTAATTCATCTGACTCATTCGGACGTATATCTGTATTTTCGAGACTGATTTGTTCGATTGAATCCAGGTTGTTAGCCAAAATAGTAGCCACGGGAGGCATTAATTCAAGAATTTCTTCATATGAGTCTTGCATTTTTATTAATAAATTTAATGCCTTTTCTATATTTTTTCTGATCTGCGGATCTATTTTTGATAATGAGTCTTTTTCATTTCTAATGAAATCGATAATTTTGCTATTCATTTCTGTTGTTTTTACACGACCAATGTATTTTATTGATTGCGGCAATGATGTTAAAGTTAAATCAAACGTCAATTCTCAATTATCCGCGAGTATTCTATCCACATTGCTTGCCAATTCAAATGGAAGTACTCCATCTTTGTGAAATACTAGTGTTTTTTCTGATTCGATATTTGTCAGCTCATTGTTTCGGAAATTAGTAAATATAATCACAGGAATATTTCGATTTAATTGCCTAACTTTTTGGTAGAAACAAATCCCTGTTCTTAAACCATCATTTGTTTGTTCGTCATCAAAACTATTTCCAGTTGGCATCATAACATCTAGAATTAAAAGCTTTAATTGATCGCAATTCTTCTCGAAAAAATTAAGAGCATCATCAACATCAGATTCAAATTTCACTTGGTAATGAGATAATTCTATTGCTTCGACATAACTCCTCATCCTTCTTCTCTCATCATCTACGAATAATATCATCGATTATCTCCAGAAATGTGTTTTGGTAAAATCAGTTGAAATTCAGTGGGATTCGCATTGCGTACTAATTTTAAGTCCCCACCTAACTGTTTCATAATTGTTGCAGAAATATTCAATCCTAATCCAGAACCACCTACTTTAGCAATGGCTTCAGATGAACGGAACCCTTCTTTGAAAATATTGTTTGAATCATCTTCTTTAATCCCTATTCCCCCATCTTGGAATTTAATAATAAAATTATTTCTGTCTTGTTCAACTTCGATAGATAGATTAAAGTCCTTTGGACTTCTTTTCGCGTATTTGAATGCATTCATTAAAATATTGAACACCACTTGATTGAGCTTAATTCTATCAGTAAAGACAATAATTTTATTTGCATCATCTTTGTTAAATTTTATTCTATCAAAAGAGAAATTATACTCTTCATTAATGTATGATTTAAGCTGATAAATAGTTTTCATGATAATATCTCTAAAAACAACAACCTCTTCTAACTTAATTGTTTCTAAAGAACTTTTGCCTAACAAATATTCAATTTGTCCCACTTGATAAAAAAGTAATTCGCAATCTGTCTGAATATCTTCGAGTTTAATTGTTGTTTTTTGTGGACTATACCTAACATCATCAAAAGTTCGCTGAACAAAGCTTGCGTGTCCTCTTATCGCTACTATTGGAGATCTCAATTCATGAGTAATTCTATCGATTAATCTTGCTTTTTCACGCTCGATAGCATGAGCAGCACAATCAACAAGACTTTTGAGTATTGTTACATCTTGTTCATATATATGTTGTCGGCATTCTCTTGGATAACCAGCTTCAACAGTCCCAATTACTTGATTACTAGAAGGTTCAATAATTGGCAAGAAAACCCTGATAAATTTTTCATGACCATATTTTTTGTAAATTAATCGATCAAAGCGTTTATCTTCTGGATCTGGAACTTCAATTTCTTTACTTCTAACAATATTTGATTGGATATCATCATCACCTAAATCATGCTCTGCATCCTGTTTAAACTCTTTACTTAATTTTTCTTCTAGTCCTGATGTACGTTCGGAGCTTATAGTGTTTGCTTCTATATTTACTCGTGATATGTTGACCCATTCAAACCCAAGTATTTTGATGATAGCATCAATAATTTGATTCATTATAAAATCATAATCTTGACTCTTGCTTATTTTTTGCTCTACAACTCTAATTTTCTTGCCTTTCTCGTAGAAAATAAGCCTTTCAATTCTGATACTTGCATCATCCGCCAACAACAAAATTCTCTTTTTATGAGTATCTGAGAATGCATTAAGAGCAGAGCTTTCAATATTTATTACCCCAATGCATTTTTTCGATCCTTTTTTAAATTCTTTACCCTCCATTATCTGTGCTTTATCTACTATTGGAATTGCGATCTCAGATCGTGCATTTTTCCATATATCAGAAACAAAATCTCCGGTCTTGAAAGCATTATTAGCTTCAACAATTCTCTGTTCTCTAATTGCCTGTCTAGTGATTCCTTGACCTAGCTCCCAATGCAGTTTATCATCATAACCTTTTTCTTCAGTTTTTCTAACAACTTTTAAGTTACCACTTGCATAATTAATCTTAGCCAATAGAATATGGATGTCTTTCTTGCAATCACTTTCCAAAATTTCCGAGACACCATTGTATAGTGCATCCCATATCTCTTCTGTTGTAGTAGCATCATTCATTTCCCTCATCGTATTCATCATACTTTCAATCCGAGATCGATCTTTTTCAATTTCCTGACTAGCAACAATAGATCGATCCTTTCCTAAAAATACTGTTATTCGATCGACTAGAATCTTAAATAAGTTCTTTTCCCATAGTTGAAAGTGACGAGTCTCTGTGGTGAAAATATTGAGTGCGCCTACAGCCTCTCCATTAGCTTCTAATACTGTACTCATTAGTGAAACCCATTTTCTTGCTTTAATATCATCTATTTCAACCAATCGATATTTTGATTGGCTTACATCAGGCAAACACCAAATTTTATCTCCGCTAGATAAATTTTGCTGAATCGATGGATGTGCCGTATCTAGCTCAAGTTGCTTATACTCTTTATCTACCTCTCCATGAGTCGCCACAATTTTAAATTTTGACTCCCCTGGCTGTTTTTCCCAGAGAATACAAATAGGTACTTCGAGTAATTGACAGACTCCTGCTAGAAAAACTTGTCGAAATTCACTCTGCGATGCTGAACCCAATCTTTCTGACAACTGACCTAACTCAGATAGCTTTTGGCTAAAATCGACATTATTACTGGGATCTTCCATACTGCTTACACCTATACTGACGGCAAGGAACGCTTAATCACCCGATCGATTCATCACAAGTCTCGTCGTCTCAAACAAGCTTGCCTTATACATTATGTGATAATTGTAACAAATACCGAAGATCCATCTCAACAACTTGTAATATTTTTTGACTGGCAGTAAATACCATCTCGTTTAGAGAAAATGTACCCTAGACGAACAAAACCTGCTTCCTCTACAAGTAAGTTTTTCCAGATGGCGCGTGTTGTTTCAACACCTGTTTCAAATACTTTCCCGTATGTGAAATCGGATTTTTCGCCACCTGTTCCGGTGTCCCCACAGCTACTAATTCTCCCCCCTTATTACCACCTTCTGGCCCCAGATCGATCGTCCAGTCGGAGCAGCGAATCACGTCTAGGTTGTGTTCGATCGCAATCACCGAATTACCTTTATCTACTAGTCTTTGCAGCACGTCTAGGAGCTTGTGGACATCGTAGAATGAGAGTCCGGTGGTGGGTTCATCGATGAGATACAAGGTTTTGCCAGTGGCGCGTTTGGAGAGTTCGGTGGCGAGTTTGACGCGCTGGGCTTCACCGCCGGAGAGAGTGGGGGCAGTTTGTCCGAGTTTGACGTAGCCGAGTCCGACATCGAGTAGGGTTTGGAGGCGGGTGGCGGCGCGGGGGATATTTTGGAAAAATTCTAAGCCTTCTTCGACGGTCATATTTAGGACATCAGCGATTCTCTTGACAGAGAGGCTACGCCAACGATTTGCCCTTATATTTAACTTGGAGGGTTTCACGGTTGTAGCGTTCGCCTTTGCAGACATCGCACTGGACGTAGACATCGGGGAGGAAGTTCATCTCGATGATGTTCACACCTTGTCCGCTACAGGCTTCACAGCGTCCACCTTTGACGTTGAAGGAAAATTGTCCCGCTTTATAGCCGCGTGTTTTGGCTTCGATGGTTTGGGTGAAGACTTCACGGATGGTGTCGAATACGTCGAATAATAATTTGAGATCGATGTGTAACTTTGTTCAGACAAGGGAATCATGGGTATATCCGATATATTCCCAAACTATTTCCCTCGATATATCCATGAGTTACTGCCTAAACTCTAATTGCCAAGCTCCAGCCAATAATCCCGCCCGTACCAGCTTTTGTTTATCTTGCGGAGCTTGGGTACTGCTTAAAGATCGCTATCGCGCCCAGAAGCTATTAGGACAAGGCGGATTTGGCAAAACGTTCAAAGCAGTAGATGAACACCAACCCAGTCAGCCGTTGTGTGTAATTAAGCAGTTTGAATTTGGTAGCAATAATCCTCAAATCAGGGAGACGGCTCTAAAACTATTTTATGATGAGGCACGACATTTAGAGTCATTGGGGAAACATCACAATATTCCAGAACTACTAGCTTATTTTGATATTGAAGGTCAACCTTATTTGATTCAGCAGTTTATTGATGGGCAAGATCTAGAGCAGGAACTAGCGACAGCAGGTGTATTCGACCAAAGCAAGATCCGCAAACTACTTCTTTCATTTCTACCAGTTTTAGATTTTTTACATAAAAGATCGATACCAGTGATTCATCGAGATATTAAGCCTGCCAATATTATTCGGCGGTGCAGCGATGACAGTTTGGTATTAGTCGATTTTGGTGCGGCAAAACAAGCAACGAAGACAATATTAGGGAAAACAGGTACTCTTATCGGTAGTCCAGAATATACGGCACCAGAGCAACTAAGAGGTAAACCAACATTTGCTAGTGACATTTATAGTTTGGGAGTGACTTGCATCTATTTACTTACCCAAGTTTCACCGTTTGACTTATTTGATATCAATCAAGACGCTTGGGTCTGGAGAGATTATCTGATTAATAATCCAGTCGATGCAGAGTTGGGTCGAGTATTAGATCGAATGATTTCTAATTCCCTTCCTCAACGATATCTGTCAGCAACAGATGTGTTAGCAGCATTAGGGAATTATCAGCCAATAGTTACTCAAAATTCTATTTCACAAAATTTAAAGACACTCGATCTGGCTAGCCCATATGGAAATCTAAATTTTGACAACTTCACTAAAGTTCAAGCGAAACCTCTGAATAATCAACATCCTCTTCAACCTCTCGATCCTGAAATAGCTAAAATACAACTCGATAATTCTACTGAAACTCAAGCCAAACTCCCCCACAATTCTCCTCCCCTCAAATCGTTTGAGTTTGAGACAGCTAAAATACGCATTGAAGAGCTAGGCGGCTTGTGGGGACATACTAAAGTTGTCATTAAAAAATCGCGTGGACAATCTAAAAAATTTATCGAATATTTTGGAGGTGGAGTAAACCTAGAAATGGTTGCAATCCCAGGTGGAAGTTTCTTGATGGGGGCACCAAAATTAGAGCCACAAAGCTATGATAACGAAAGACCACAGCATCAAGTACAAATACCACCATTCCACATGAGTAAGTATGTAATCACGGTGGCTCAATATCAGACAGTAATGAGAGACAAATCCTATAGTAAAGATGAAGCAGATTTACCTATGACGTGTTCATGGCAAGGAGCAGTATCATTCTGTGAGAAGTTATCGAAAGGCTTGAAGCTAAATTATCGACTTCCATCTGAGGCAGAGTGGGAATATGCTTGTAGGGCAAGAACAACAACACCTTTTTATTTTGGAGAAACTATTGATAAAGAGCTTGCTTACTATGATTCAACGATGGCTTATGGAAGAGGTCAGAAGGATGAAAAGTCTAGTCGTATATCAGGAAAGAAGGTCGGAAGTCATCCAGCTAAAGATTTTGGTTTATACGACATGCATGGAAATGTGGAAGAATGGTGCGCTGATTCTTGGCATCCAAATTACATAGATGCCCCGACAAATAGTATTGCTTGGGTTTCAAGTAATAGCAATGAACGTGTCGTTCGGGGTGGTTGTGGAACAACTGATCCCTGGCTTTGTCGCTCGGCTGCACGAAAATCATTAAAAATTGATAGATATAATTTTGAAGGTGGTTGGCCTGGCTTTCGAGTGGTATGTTGTTGAAGGCGTTGGCAATAATTGGTAGCTTTTCATCTTTTTAGTGTGGGTATAGTTCAGGAAAATATTTTAAATTAATTCATTACTATAATTTGACTATGTTGGATATTTTGTAGTAGATAAATGCGTTCCAACATAGCCAATAATTATTCTGCCTGGAGTTTCAGCTAAAAAATGAATACGCCAATTACAAAATTTGAATTTGATGTGACGATCGAATACTCTCTCTTGTCGTAGAAGTTCACGGGGGGTAACAAAAATAGAGAAAATCTGTTAACGTAAGGCAGATGGAAAAAACAGTGCCCGAACTAATAGCAGCAATTACCCCAGAAGAGTGGGAACAGGTGCCAGTAAGCGTCCTCAAGCTAATCG
>JANNDL010000085.1:0-15591 GCA_031387665.1 Chamaesiphon sp. OTE_75_metabat_95
CTCACCATCAGCGGGAATCATGTCCCCAGCAATGACCTTGACGATATCCCCTTTCCGCAAGCTAGTCGAACTGATGTCAGAGATCGAACCATCAGCCATAACTTTCCGCGCTGTTGTATCCGATTTCGTCGCTCTCAAAGCATCTGCTTGAGCCTTCCCTCGCCCTTCGGCAAAGGCTTCGGCAAAGTTGGCAAACAAAACAGTGGCAAATAAAATCCCACAAATTAAACCATTAAATAACCGCAGATCGCCGCCTGGCACCGTACCAAAAATATTGGGATCGATCGTCATTACTGCTGTAATAATCGTCCCAATCCAGACGAGAAACATCACCGGATTTTTGATGGCGATGCGCGGATCGAGTTTGACAAAGGATTGTTTGATGGCGCGGGCAAACATGCCTTTGGATTTGGCTTTGGGCGTATGCTTGCGTTGCGATCGAGGTATTGATGTCATGGTAGTTATAGACGAATAATGAATTGCATACAATATCTTTGTAGGGGCGGGTTTATGCTAGAAATCTCCGCTGCGATGGCAACTGAAAAACGAACCCGCCCAACCCCACCAGAATTCATAGATCGCTGGTTATGATTGTTGGGTTATTTCTTTCAGAAAGGCTTCGCCAGCATTCTTCAACCCAACCTACAAATCTGATGATTTCTTGTTCAGCTCAATGGGCAATACGATCGACAAGTTAACTGTAGGTGAGGGCGGGTTTGTACGATAGTTATTTTTACAGTCGTAATTAATTGCATAACGCGGCGTTTTTATTCTGGGGTTTCCCCAGAATAAAAAAACGACAAGACACCCGCCCCTACAGACTTTTATAGCTATCCCAAAATCGACAACTGCTCCCCGCCATCATTCCCGCCCTTCAAGCCCAGATGCTTCCGTGCCGCCATCGTCACCACACGCCCCCGTGGAGTCCTCTGTAGATAGCCGATTTGTAGCAAATAAGGCTCATACACCTCCTCAATCGTGTGACTATCCTCACCTGTAGATGCCGCCAGAGCTTCTAGCCCTACTGGCCCCCCATTAAACTGTTCCGCCATCGTCGTCAATAATAATCGATCGACCCAATCCAATCCCAGTGGATCCACATTATAAATCTCCATTGCCGCACTCGCGATCGGTTCATCAATCACAGGATGCCCTTTAACCTGGGCATAATCACGTACCCGCTTCAGTAATCGATTTGCAATCCGTGGCGTGCCTCGCGCCCTTCTAGCTACCTCTGCGGCACCTTCGGCAGTCACCGCCACCTGCAAAATTTCCGCAGTCCGCTGGACGATCAAAGTGAGATCATCGATCTCATAAAATCTTAGCTTCTGGACTAGCCCAAATCGATCGCGTAATGGTGCCGTCAGTGAACCCACCTTCGTCGTCGCCCCCACCAGCGTAAACTTCGGCAGGGGAATACTCCGAATCTTGGCGGTTGTACCCTTCCCCACCGTAATATCCAGCCGAAAATCTTCCATCGCCGGATAGAGAATTTCCTCTGTCATCCTCGGCAACCGATGAATCTCATCGATAAATAACACATCTCCGGGCTGCAAACCCATCAAAATCCCGACAATATCACGGGGACGTTCCAATGCTGGAGCCGCAGTAATCTTACAATTTACGCCCATTTCTGTCGCCAGAATTAGGGACATCGTAGTCTTTCCTAATCCAGGCGGGCCATATAGTAACAAATGATCTAGGGATTCTCCCCGCACCTTCGCCGCTTGAATCGCGATATCGAGTACACCTTTCAGCTCTTTCTGACCGATATATTCCTGAATACTACTCGGTCTGAGGCTATCTTCCTGAATCTTTTCTTCAGATGTCGTAATTTCCGCTTGCAATAGCTCTGAATCATGATCTGCTAGTGCTTCTACTTCAGCAATTACCGCTGGCTTTGGAGTCTGCTTCTTCCTCGTCTTGGGTGGCTGTTCGGCATCGTCGGCTGGCTGCTTGGAAGAAATAATTGCCATGTCAGGGGGAAATGCGTAATTTATCCTAATTTAACGCAAGACATCACCCATCGAATAAAATAAGGGGTGAAACAATGTTTCATCCCTTGTTTTGATTATTCAGAAACGATTAGAATTAGCCGCGACCACTTGGTGCGTTATTTCTAGTTGGAGCTTGTTCTGGTGCGATTGGCGCACTCATCACAGGGCTTGCTTTACAAGGACAACCGATGCCGCCGCCAGCGATGACGAGGAACTGATTGAAGTCACTTTTCTTACCAGAAACACCATCGTTCCAGGCAATTTTGACACCTTGAGTACCCAGAGCAGTAGCGTCATTATCAAATCTAGCTAGCTGTTTGCCGCCATTTTTGTCTGGAGCGGAGTAAACAGTCTTTGCTGGTTTGCCTTTAGCCGATGACTCTAGGTAAAGCGCGTATGGAGTGCCAGATTTGAACGTAAATTCAGCAAAAGGCTTTCTCACTGATTTACCAGCAGTGCCAGTGAAATTTTTGCCTGGTTTATCAGTCGCGCGAGTTTCGCTAATTAGAGGAGTTTTCTCACCAGTTGCAGTATTGAGTACCCCAAATGTAGACTGAGCCGCATTGTTGGAACTCAAAAATTGAAACTCAACGATCGTATCTCGATCGAATTGTACTGCTTGGTTGTTGAATTGCTCGGCTGCACTAGCAGACTGAACCATCGTACCAAATGCTGCGGTCGCGATCGCGCCACAGCCGACTAATAAATTACGAAATTTGGCTAGTTGTGCCATGTTTTATCAATCCTAATTTTAATAACTGTATCGAGGGTGAAGGAAAGGGCAATCTGAGTTAGATTGCCCATTTGCTCAAATCCGAGGTCGGATTTGTTGATTCAATTTCTTACCAAATTGTCAGATCAGCACCGGAGCGAGCATTGTCAATACCTTTGACAGATTCCAAGAACTGACGTGCTTCTGCCTTAGCTGCTGCTAGTTCTGCTGCTGCGTCTGCTTCTGCTGCTCTGGCTGCTACTAGCTCTGCGCTGGGATTGCCAGCAGTTGGGTTGTCAGTATTTAGACAACCGCAGCTTGCGACATCAGCAACTTCACGACCATAACGGACAGGGCTAGTTTTAGAGGAAGTATTTGGTGTAGCTGCTTCTGCGGCGGCTAAAGCTGATGACGCTGCATCTGCTTTGGCTTGAGCAATGGTGATACGACTCCCATAGGCTTGTGCCTTGGCAGGACTAATAAATTGACCACGATTAAAGACCCCAGGACGACCTGCGCCTTGATCGCTGCCATTTTGACGAGGTCTGCCGCCACCATCTTTGGGCACTGTGACTACTGCATCTTTACCAGGTGCTCCAGGTGCTCCAGGTGCTCCATCTTTACCAGGTGTACCAGGTGTACCAAGTACTCCATCTTTACCAGGTGTACCAGGTGCTCCATCGTTACCAGGTGTACCAGGTGTACCAGGTGCCCCATCGTTACCAGGTGTACCAGGTGCTCCGATACCACCATTGTTACTACCAATGTAGTAGTATCCAGGACCTTCCGGGCCATCAGCAAAGTAGTAATAGCCAGGGATGCCGCCACCGTTGTTACTATCGCCGAAGTAATTATCCTTGCCGCCGCTGTTGCTGCCGTTATTGCTGCCGTTATAACGGTCCTTTTTGCCGCCGCCGTTGTTGCTGCCGTTGTTACTGCCGTTATAACGGTTCTTTTTGCCGCCGCCATAACCACCCTTGCTGCCGCCATGGTTACTACCGTTACCCATGCCGCCATTGTTACTACCATTGTAGGTAGCGGCACCACCACCATTACTGCAACTGCCACAAGCAATCAAGGTAGTGCTGGGAGTAGATTGAGCGGTTTTGTTATGAGTGCCTGCTGCATCAGCAGATTGTACAAAGCCACCAATCGATGCTGTAGCGATCGCGCTACAACCTACGATTAGTTTGTGATATTTAGATATATTTAGCATTAGCGTTCAATGTTAATTTATGGTTAATCATCAATAGTTGCGACAGTTGTAAGCAATTAACAACTGCCAAGTAATGGCAAAAGTCTAACGACTTTAGAAGTTAAAAGCTACACTCGCACCCATGATGAATCTTGCTCCACTTGGGACTCCAGCCGGAGCACTAATTCCAGCAATGTCTCGAAAGGCAGGAGTGATGACTAGGGGGAAGTTCTCGAACGGTGCGATCGATAAACCTACACCCAAATCTTGTCCTGTCCACTCGACAACAGCACTAAGTGGTCTAGAAATCCTCACCCCAACCGAACCAAAAGCATTTAGTCCAGTTCGATCGAGAGTAGTGGCATCAAAAGGTAAGAATACACCACTTCCCACTCCGCCTGTCACCGCCACACGGCTGAATGCCTCATTGATGTCTTCGCGAGTACGGAAAATTTTGGTACCAACAGCGTAGTAAGAGTTGTTTGGATAGTCAGAAGCACCATCGGCATTTCTGCCAGGTCCGAGCTGAGTCTTGAGAAACTGGTTCCATCCAATAGCCACAGCCGAATCTTCACTTAGCCGTTTGTGGAATTTGACGTTAAAAGCACCACTACCAAATGCCGCAGTAGAACCGAAACTATTGATGCTGTAGGATAACTCAGTACCAATTCCATTCACTGCATCCCCTAAACCAATGCCAATCCCACCTTCAGCATCATTTGTTGATGTGAACCTGGTGCGATTTTGGTAACTGAGGCCGAAGAACACCAAATTGTTGTCAGCACCAAATCCAACTGGGTTGAAGATTGAGAATCCAGGTGAAGTCCTGGGGTTGTATGCGTTGTTATTAAATGTACCTGGAGCCGAGTTGTTGATATTGTTCAGACGATCCTGCAAATCCTTGCTTTCTTGACTGGTTGCAGGGCTAGCCGATGGTTTCGCTGGTGCTTCAGGTGCCGGAGGTGCGGGTGGAGTTTGCGCTAGGATTCCGTTGGCAACCGCTGGCGTTGCTGTGGTTGCGGGGGAATCTGTGCTGGAAAGTCCACCCAAACTAGCTGCGTTACCAGTTGCGAGATTTGCACTGGACTTGATGTCAGGGCTAGCGTGAGTAGCTGAGGCACTGACCAAAGACAGTGTCCAACAACAGCCAACGTACCACAGTAATTGCTTCATGATCGAATTTCCCGAATATCTTTAAAGAGCTGATTTGTAAGATTAGTGTAACTAGAGCTAAGTATAATGTTCTCTCGACCAAAAATATCAGCTATTATGCTTAGACAAATTCGATCTTAGTCCACCTTACTACATTTTTCCAAATACTAACATGGCACTGCCAACAATCTTCGACCGTATTTCTAGATTGATATCTATAGTAAGCCTAAGTTTTTGTGTTTTGTGAGTAAATATACAGCCAATCGTCGAACCAAATGGTGCTAAATTCCTCAATTCCAACTTAGTTATTTGGGTAGGGCTTAGTGGTAGCAGAGCATAGCTTGTGAGCCATGACTAACTGCCGTCTGGAACACAACTGGAAGATCTAATTGAATTTGCAATGTGGTTGGGTGGCAGAGGTAACGATATTACGTACAAACACTGATTGTATGAGTGTCAAAAGCATCAGTTGCTTATGGCTACTGTCAATCGAGTAGTTGAGTAAATCTGTGACTATAGCCATCAGGATTGTGAGTAAATAGCTAGTTACTAGCTAAGACTTACCATTGGTGATTTACTAACCTATGATTAATCTGCTGTCTCAATTGTTCCCACTCGATCGACAGAACTAACATTGGATCTCGAAAATATCAAAATTTGTGTGGAAGGGGGAATCTACTTACTGTAGAGCGTAATGCACCGCCAGCATGATGATGGTGCGTTACGCTGGCGCGATAACACACCCTACGAAAGCTCGAAAACATCAAAATTTTAGTAGAGAATGGAGCGAGAAGAGGATTGGTAAAACAGCGATCTTGGCGATCGATCCGCTTGCAACTAGCTTGTGTGAGATAATAGACCTCAACAGCCAACTTTCTCAGGGATGAGGCTAGATCAACCGAGAATTACAGGAACCAATGCCGACAGCGACCACAACCTCGAATATGAGTGCTTTTCCTCTGGCTGCGGTAGTAGGACAAGAGGCGATCAAGATCGCATTATTGCTGACTGCGGTAGATCCAACTCTGGGCGGGGTGGCGATCGCCGGTGGGCGCGGTACGGCCAAATCGGTGATGGCGCGGGCGATTCACGCATTACTACCTCCGATCGAAATTGCGGTGGGTGGGGTGAGTAATTGCGATCCGAATGCGCCGAGGGAGTGGGATGACAGATTATTGGAGTTTCGAGCAGCGGATCCTAGTTCAGAGTTGCAGACGGCGATAGTTCCAGCTCCATTTATTCAGATTCCCCTGGGCGTAACCGAGGATCGGCTGTTGGGTTCGGTGGATTTGGATAAGTCAGTCCAAGAAGGTGCGGCGGTATTTCAGCCAGGGCTACTTGCTCAGGCGCATCGGGGTGTTCTGTATATCGATGAAATTAATCTCCTCGATGACCAAATTTCTAATCTACTGCTCGGTGTCCTCACCGATGGACGCAATCAGATCGAACGAGAGGGGATCAGCTTTCAACATCCCTGTAAACCGCTGCTGATTGCCACCTACAATCCCGAAGAAGGTGGCTTGCGCGAACATTTGCTCGATCGAATCGCCATTTCCCTATCGGCTGATGCAGTGCTGGAAATTGAGCAACGGGTGCAGGCTGTCGGACAGGCGATCGAATATAGCATCTCACCTCAAGCTTTTCTGGCTCAGTATGATGAGGAAATTGACAATATCAAGACCCAAATTCTCTTAGCGCGGGAATGGCTCAAGGATGTCGAAATCAGTCGCGAACAAATTACTTATCTAGTCACGGAGGCTCTTCGTGGTGGTGTCATGGGACACAGAGCCGAATTATTTGCAGTGCGAGTTGCCAAGGCTGCGGCAGCTCTGGAAGGACGCACGAAGGTGAATGCTGACGATCTGCGGCGGGCGGTGGAACTGGTAATTGTCCCCCGCGCCACAGTCCTCCAAACCCCGCCAGACGAAAACAATCCACCACCGCCACCGCCACCACCGCCGCAGCCTCAAGATGAATCTGAGCAAGAGCAAGATGAGCAGGAAGAGGAAGAGAATGAAGACGAACAGCAGGATGAAGATCAACCGGAGCAGCCACCCGATATCCCTGAAGAATTTATCTTCGATATCGAAGGGGTAATCCTAGACGAATCGGTGATGTCCTTTGCTCAAACCGCCCAGCAGAAACAGGGCAAATCGGGCAGCCGCAGCATGGTATTTTCTGAAGATCGGGGCAGGTACGTCAAACCGATTTTACCTAAGGGGAAAGTCCGTAGAATAGCCGTAGATGCGACATTGCGAGCAGCAGCACCCTATCAGAAGTCTAGAAGATTGCGGCAACCCGATCGCAAGGTAATCGTCGAGCAGGGTGATATTCGCGGGAAAAAATTGGCACGTCGATCGGGTGCCCTGGTAATATTTGTGGTGGATGCTTCGGGTTCGATGGCTCTGAATCGGATGCAGTCAGCTAAGGGTGCAGTAATGCGCCTGCTGACAGAAGCCTATCAAAATCGAGATCAAGTAGCCTTAATTCCATTTCGAGGCGAGCAAGCTGAGGTATTATTACCACCAACTCGATCGATCGCGATGGCAAAACGCCGCCTGGAACGCCTCGCCTGTGGTGGTGGTTCGCCGTTAGCACATGGTTTGACTCAAGCCGTGCGGGTGGGTGTGAATGCCCAAAGTACGGGTGATGTCGGACAGGTAGTGATTGTGGCGATTACCGATGGACGGGGAAATGTGCCACTGGCGCGTTCTCTCGGCGATACGATCGATCCTGAGAATAAGCCAGATATTAAGCAGGAATTATTAGATATTGCCTCGCGGATTCGGGCAATTGGGATTAAGTTATTGGTGATTGATACCGAGAATAAGTTTATCTCGACTGGTTTTGCGAAAGAATTAGCCAAGCAAGCTAATGGGAAGTATCATCATCTCCCGAAAGCAACCGAGCAAGCAATTGCAGCCACGGCAATGAGTGCAATTGGTGATATGCGTTAATTCACATCTTGCACCAATTACAGAACCCATTTGAAATCTTTTAAGGGTGCTGGTGGAGGCAATACGGTTCGGTTAGTGCGCCCTCACCCCGCCGTCGCCTCTGGCTCCGGCTCCCCTCTGTCTTGTCGTTCTTTTATTCGGGGGGAACCCCCGAATAATAACGCCGCTCCCAAGCTTGGGAGAGGGGTTGGGGGTGAGGGCAAGATTAATGATTTTGCACTAACCGAACCGTATTGCTGGTGGAGGAGGGTAGGTTTTGTTTAGGATCGAACAGTAGCATCGACAATTGCTAGCATGAACCTACCCCTACAGATCTATCTTTTGTTTATCCATTTCTCTAAGATACAAGGGGCTGGTGTCTTGTCGTTTTTTCATGCGGGGGGAACCCCAGCCTGAATACTTAACGCTACCGCTTCCGCCACCTTAATTCCATCTACCCCCGCTGAAAGAATCCCTCCTGCATAGCCAGCTCCTTCCCCTGCTGGATATAAACCCTTGGTATTCAAGCTCTGGTAATCAGCCCCCCGCTTGATACAAATTGGCGAGGATGTGCGCGTCTCTACCCCCGTCAAGACGGCATCGTGCATCGAAAAACCATCTATCTGCTTGTCAAAAGCGGGGATAGCTTCACGGATTGCCTCGATCGCGTAATCTGGTAAACTCGAACTCAGATCGCAGAGGTGAACTCCTGGCTTATATGACGGTTTAACGCTGCCTAACTGCGTGGAGGCTGTACCTGTCAAAAAGTCCCCTACCAACTGTCCTGGAGCTTCATAGGTACCGCCACCGAGTTTAAAAGCATTCTCCTCCAATCGACGTTGAAATTCAATCCCTGCGATCGGACTACCAGGATAATCTGCGGGTGTAATTCCGACTACGATGCCACTATTCGCATTTTTGCCGCTGCGTTCGTATTGACTCATCCCATTTGTCACGACTCGCCCCATCTCGGATGTAGCAGCTACAACTTGCCCACCTGGACACATACAGAAGCTATAAACTGATCGACCATTGGTACTATGATGGACTAGGCTATAATCAGCCGCACCGAGCATCGGATGTCCGATTTGAGATCCCAATCGACATTTATCAATCAGGGATTGGGGATGTTCGACGCGAAAGCCGATCGAGAATGGTTTGGGTTCGATGTATACTCCAGCATGATGGAGCATCTCAAAAGTATCGCGGGCACTATGTCCGACAGCGAGAACTACATGGTTGCTGGGCAGATATTCACCGCTGGCGAGGGTGACACCGCAAACTTGGTTATTTTCGATATTAATTTGGTCTACCCGACTCTGGAAGCGAATTTCACCACCGAGGGATTCGATCGTATTGCGGATATTTTCAACGATTTTTACCAGTCGATAGGTGCCGATGTGGGGTTTGTTAATATACAGAATTTCCGGTGCAGCACCCGCATTTACCAGTTCGGCTAATACCTTCCGCCCATGATGTTGGGCATCCTTGATCCGACTATATAGCTTCCCATCGGAAAACGTCCCCGCACCACCTTCACCGAATTGAGCATTTGATTCGGGATTGAATTTCGCCTTGCTCCAGAAACCAAACGTATCGACAGATCGATCGTGTACCGCCTTCCCGCGCTCTAAAATAATTGGGCGAAAGCCCATCTGCGCCAATAATAACCCCGCAAACATCCCACATGGCCCACAACCAATCACGATCGGACGCTGTTCGATTTTAGCCCCTGCATGAGTCACATACCGATAACTTGTATCGGGAGTCGGGACAATATGTGGATCTTTCTTAAATCGCTGAAGTAACTGTTTCTCCCGCGTCGTCTCCACATCAATTACATAGACAAACGATACCGCACCTCGCTTCCGCGCATCATAGCTCCGCTTGAAGACAGTGTAGCGAATCAGATCTGGGGAAGTTATGGATAGCTTCTTGAGAATAGCAGACTGAATATCCGCTTCTGTGCGATCGAGTGGGAGTTTGACTTCAGAGAGGCGGAGCATGAACGATTATCCTAGACAGTTAGCGCAGAATCTACTCTTATTCTGACATAGTGGTTATGGTCGCTGCCTAAATCTACAAGTACAATAGTTAAATAGCAAAAACATCTAGAATTATGGAACTGACACAACTTATTCCTACTGTTCGAGAATTATCTTCTACAGATCGACTATTGCTATTACAGTTTTTAGTCAATGATTTGGTTAGAGAAGCAGGATTAGCCCCGTTGAGTATTAAAGGAGACTATCCTGAATCGGATCGAAATATTCCAACCAGCTATGGATTGCATGACTCTTTTGAAGCTGCGGCAATTTTAGCTACGGCTCTAGAGTCAAAAAAGGCGAAGGTTCATGGCTGATAAAGTCCGGTTTTCATTTACAGAAGTAGATCCAAAACTTGGTGCCTTGAGTACGCTTCCATATTTACCGATCATCCTAACTTATCAAAGTAAATCGATTCGAGTATCTGGATTATTAGATACAGGCTCTAGTGTCAATGTATTGCCCTATGAAATGGGTTTAAGTCTAGGTGCAGTGTGGGAACGTCAAACACTGTCTATTCCGTTGGGTGGTAATTTAGCAAGATTTGAAGCGCGAGCGTTAGTTCTAACGGCAAATGTAGATGAGTTTTCTGCTGTAGATTTAGCTTTTGCTTGGACACAAGACAGAAATGCTCCACTAATCTTGGGACATATGAACTTTCTGTTAGAATTTGACGTGTGTTTTTATCGGAGTGAACTGGCTTTTGAGATTAGCCCGAAAAGGTCTTAAATTAATTGTGAGAAACTATGACTAAATCTAGAACTCGTCTGTACGAATTATCTACCGCTGCTTATGCTAATGGTGACTATACTGGTTGGTTTGAAACGCTGTATGCTGAAGCTCAGGGAAATTCTGATGCGATTCCCTGGGCAGACAGAGGCGTGAATGGATGGCTGATAAATTGGATTGAAACAGCTCAATTGAATCTGCAAAACTTGCGGGTATTAGTTGTTGGCTGTGGATTGGGCGACGATGCTGAATATCTAGCAAAACTTGGCGCGAAAGTCACCGCATTCGATCTATCTTCAACTGCGATCAATTGGTGTCAGAATAGATTTCCTACTTCTCAAGTAAATTATCAAGCAGTAGATTTATTTACCGCTCCAGCCGAGTGGAAATTGAGTTTCGATCTGGTGATTGAGATTTATACAATCCAAGCATTACCTGCAAATATTCGTCCGCAAGCGATCGATTGTATCGGTAACTTCGTCACCCCTAATGGCAAATTATTTGTCGTCTGTCGTGGACGAGATCCTGAAGATACCTGCGACCGTTTACCGTTCCCACTCACTAAGGCTGAATTGAATAGATTTACGGATGGTGGGTTGGTACAGGTTTCTTTTGAGGATTCGTTGGCGGAGCCTCTTCTGAGAAGAATCGACACTTTAGACACCACCCCAACTAGAAGATTTCGGATTGTCTACGATCGATCCAATTAATTACTCGTTACTGATTAAATGTTGCCAACTGCTGCTTATATTCATATCCCTTTCTGTCGGCGACGTTGCTATTATTGTGACTTTCCAGTATTCGTGATTGGCGATCGACATAATGGAGCTACATCTGGTAATATTCAACTTTATGTTGAGCAATTAGGTCGAGAAATTGCGACTCAAACTAATTATTATCAACCATTAACCACAATTTTTTTTGGTGGTGGTACTCCTTCCTTGCTGACTGTCGAGCAATTGGGACATATTCTCGAATTATTATCAACTAAGTTTGGAATTGCTAGTGGTGCCGAAATCTCGATGGAAATCGATCCTGGCACATTCGATCTGGCGCAAATTCAAGGCTATCTCCAAGCGGGGGTAAATCGGGTCAGTATGGGGGTGCAAGCATTTCAAGACAACTTATTGACTGTTTGTGGTCGATCGCATTCTGTGGCTGATATTTATGCGGCTGTGGAGCTATTCGATCGAGGTGGTGTCCAGAACTGGAGCTTGGATCTGATTTCTGGTTTACCGCAACAAACTATTGCTGATTGGGAAGCCTCGTTACAATGCGCGATCGATCTCAATCCCCATCACATTTCCTGTTACGATCTGATTGTCGAGGCGCAGACTCCATTCGCCAAGCAGTATCAGCCAGGGGATAAGCCATTGCCCAGCGATGAAAATACCGCCCAGATGTATCGGATTGCCCAACAGACTTTGACGGCGGCTGGTTACGATCACTATGAGATTTCTAACTATGCTAAACCAGGGCATCAATCTCGCCACAATCTCACCTATTGGCACAATTTACCCTACTACGCCTTCGGGATGGGAGCAGCTAGCAATCTGGAGGAGCAGCGATTTACTCGCCCCCGCAAAACTCAGGAATACTATCAATGGATCGCCGATGGCTGCAATTGGCAAGCAGAAACTGCAATTACGACAACTGAGGATCGGTTTTTAGAAACTTTGATGCTAGGACTGCGATTATCTCGTGGGGTGAGCTTGAGATCGATCGAATCTGAATTTGGAATCGATAAAGTAACTAGTCTCTTGAAATGTCTAGAGCGTTACCAAAAGTCAGGATGGGTTGAAAATATCGATGGTTGGTTAAAATTATCCGATCCAGAAGGGCTATTATTTTCTAACGTAGTCCTGACGGAAATATTTAGTCAAGACGAACATTAATCTTCGTGTACCAAATCATCAATGAAAGATTCATGCTCATCATCAGTCATGCGATCCCATTGATACCCTCTCTCCTGAGCAACAATTTTGGATTGGCGATCTCCATACTGAGTCAACGATTCCCATTTTTGGTGGTGCAATAAGAATCTAAATGGAGGTGCCATATTTGATGAATCCCATAATGAGTCAAACTCATTAGCTTCAATGGGAGTGCCTATTTTAATGCCAAAATTGGTCAATTTTTGTTCGCACAACCCCATAACACCAAGCTCCTCGTGATACTTTTGGTTAGAGTTAAACAATTTATCTCCATAGCATTCAATTTGTCGAATCGGCCAGTCATTGTCATCAAACTCGATATATTGAAGACCGATGCCTAGATTTGATTCTGCTGGAAACTTAAAATATCTTTTCATTTTAGTGTGTTCCCCGATCTAAAGTACTTACTGTCAATGTCTCTAAACCGATAAGTGATAAATCAATAATTAATTTTGGCTGAGTGTCTCGATATGAGGAAAACACTCAGCCAGAATCACCTAATTCTAACTTTTCTTCAACCAGCTAAACATGGCGCGGAGATCCTTACCAACCGATTCGATTTGGTGCTCTGCTTCCAATCGACGGATGGCAGTGAAGCCAGCATTACCAGATTGTTTTTCGAGAATGAATTCGCGGGCAAATTGTCCCGATTGAATTTCACTCAAGATTTTCTTCATCTCTACTTTAGTCGCATCGTTGACGATCCGAGGGCCGCGAGTGTAGTCGCCATACTCAGCAGTATTCGAGATACTGCTACGCATTTCTGCCAAACCACCGACGACGATGAGATCGACGATCAATTTGACTTCATGGAGGCACTCAAAATAAGCGAGTTCGGGCTGATAACCAGCCTCTACTAGTGTTTCAAACCCTGCCTTAATTAACGCGCACAAACCGCCACAGAGGACTGCTTGTTCGCCAAATAGATCGGTTTCGGTTTCTTCGCGGAACGTGGTTTCCAAAATTCCCGCGCGAGTACCGCCGATGCCTTTAGCATAAGCCATTGCTCGATCGCGTGCCTGACCAGAAGCATCTTGATAGACCGCAAATAAAGCAGGTACTCCTTGTCCTTTTTCGTACTCATAGCGAACTGTATGTCCGGGTCCTTTGGGAGCAACCATGATGACATCAACATCGGCTGGCGGTACTACTTGCCCGAAGTGAATGTTAAAACCGTGGGCGAAAGCAAGTGTTTTACCTGCACTGAGATTTGGTTTAATTTCAGTTTCGTAAATACCCCGCTGGACTTCATCGGGGAGCAAAATCATAATCAAGTCTGCGGCGGCTGATGCTTCAGCAACTGTTTTGACGGTTAAACCTTCTGCTTCGGCTTTAGCCGCTGATTTACTACCTGGGTATAAACCAATAATTACTTTTACGCCGCTATCTTTGAGGTTGAGAGCGTGCGCGTGTCCTTGGCTACCATAGCCAATAATTGCAACGGTTTTGCCGTTTAAAAGGTCTAAATTAGCATCGTTGTCATAATACATCTGCGCCACGATCGATCTCTCCTTAACCTTGTACTTGTTCTATTGTGCCCTGTCTTGGGTTACTATTGGGCGGGAATAATCTCGCTATGCATTACCGCAGGCAGCATATTTTACCATGTAGAGCTGTGAAGACCTTGCTATCGATCGAAGATTGTTTTGGATCCAGCCTTAACTCATGGCACTTTCACCGTAGGTTTTAGATAAACAAACCAGGCGAAACACTAAAAAATTCACCTAGTGCTTTAGCTTGTGCTTTACTAATCGATCGTTTCCCATTGAAAACTTCTGATACAACTCCTCGCGAGCCAATTAGTCCAACCAGATCCGCCTGCCGAGTATGATTCGATTCCATTAAATGCTGTAAAAGCTCATGGGGAGCTACAGAATCCATTGGATAATGTACTATTTCATAATCTTTAATTAAAATAACTATCAGCTTCAAAATCTTGATTTCTGCTGTAGTCTTGTTTTGCTGGAATGTTAAACGCTCTGCTATTGCTAACGCTCGATCGTACTCCACATCAGAATCAATCTCTTGCGGTACAAATTCAACTAGCAACTGTGAATAATTATCTCGTTCTAATGTAATAGCCATTCATTCTAAAAGTAAGGATTATTTTTCCAGTCGTCCTTGTCATATTCGGCATGGGTGAGGAAATATTTGTAATAAACAGTCTGGGATTGATAATCCATCCCAACAATTAATCTAAAAGTGTTGCCTTTGATATTAAAGACGGTTAAGTTACCCACTGCTTCTGTTTCTGGATAATCTTGGCGGACTTCTTCGAGATTTTGCCATTCGGCTTTCTCAACTGTGGCGTACCATCGATCGACTATCTTGCCAACTTTAGGATATTTAGATACATCTGCACGAAGATTGCGGATCGAAATTAAATGCATAATATGTGTACTTGAAAATATTTTTTTTGGTATTGTCCATGTTTATTTTGCGATTGATGATTGTTTTACAGATTATTTCTTGATGATCGACTTAATAGATCCAATTAGAACTATTTCACAAGCTGGTAGACCTGCACTACCCATTAAATCGGTGCTTATGAGAAATTGATACGATCTCCAATATATTTATAATCTCAAATTGAGAGCGATGTGTCAAGACCTGACGCTACCGAACACAGCTAATTACGGCGGTAGCAAACCCGATAGTTTCGTTGGCGTAGCCTATCGGAACGATAATCGATAAATGCTCCCCTAATAATACGACTGATGCCAAGATTGTCAAGAAACGTTGAATCAGTTCAGCAATTCCAAATTCAAACTGATTCCGGCACCTTGTAGGGGCAGGTTCATGCTAGTAAGTCTGGATTTGCAACGATAAGTATCAACAAAACCTGCCCAACCCCACTAGAAACAATCGATTATTGTTAGAAAATCGGTAAA
>JANNDL010000090.1:0-5524 GCA_031387665.1 Chamaesiphon sp. OTE_75_metabat_95
GAAGCCCATTTTCTTCGCCCGTTGTTTAATATGTTTGAGCACCCGTTGTTGGTATTGTTGCTCATAAGCTTCGGCACCAGCATCCACAAAATCTTCACCCGTTGTCCATAAGTGATAAAAAATCCGCGCTAGCTTATGAGCAACAATACCAACAACGGGTGCTCAAACATATTAAACAACGGGCGAAGAAAATGGGCTTCGATCTAGTCCCTGAGCTAATTGTGGCTTGAGTTTCTTAGAAGAGGCTACGCCAACATTCTTCAACCCAACCTACAAATCTCGGTGGTTGAGCGGAGCCGAAACCAGAAACCATCAAATTCACACAACCCCAAACCCCAAATGCCAAGTCGTCACAGCAAAAACGATCGCCGCCACCAGAGACAATAAACCTTGCAGCACCAACCCAATCACCGAACCCAATACAATTCCCACTCCAGCCTTAACCGAAATACTAACCCTATCGCCCAGGGGTACCTCACGGGGATACAACAGCTCCCCCACCACCGCGCCGATAAACGGCCCGAAAAACATCCCCACCAGCGGGCCACCCAAAGGCAAAGCTAGCAGCCCAAAGAATCCGAGGAATAGACCGACGATCGAACCAATTTGACCCCAATGGCTAGCTCCGGCTTTTTGGGCACCCCAAATCCCCGATAACTGCTCGATCGCAAAACACATCAGCAGCACCACACTAGACACCACGACTGTGACGGTGACATCATCCCACTGATACAAAAATCCGGCAACGATTGACGCGCCCAAAATCAAGATTGGCCCAGGCATTACTGGCACTACCGCACCGACGACTCCCACGAAGGATGTTAATAGTAATGCCAGGTAAATTATTGTTGTCGTTGTCACGGTAAATCAGATTCAGAATGGGGGACTTAACAGTGGTTAAACTAAAACATTGGCGCGAGTGTTGTCAGCGCGTTCATCGCAAATTGCAGTGCGAAGATCGCGATAATTGGGGATAGATCGATCGTGCCGATAGGTGGTACAAACCGGAATAGATTGAGATAGGGGTCGGTGACTGGGCTGAGGAAGCCGACTATTTGCTGCATCCAGTCAATGTTGGGAAACCAGGTGAGGAGTAATCTCACAAAAATAATTACTAAGTAAAAATTCAGAAAGTTTGAGAAGCTGTCAATTAGTAAGCGGGGGATGTCTGCGCTGGTCATAAAAGTTATTGAAATTACTGAAGATTTGCTGTACCCAGTTTAACCGATCGACTGGTATTTCTGGCGAGGGTAAGATGTCGTACTAACCGCCTAAACTCGTATCGGTTTTCTGCGGCTAACCCTTTGGCTGCTGAGTTTTACCGCCTCGATCTAGTTCTTGAACGATTGGCTCGATTGCCTCTTCCGCAGCATTACCGATCGACGATCTGACCGCATCGATCGTATTATTTAGATCGCTAATTTTATCATCCAAACTCTGTCTGGCGACTTCCATTCGATCGATCTGCCGCCGCCGACTAGATTTAAACGGTCTTTTCTCACCATTCTCCAATTCATCATAGGTGCGATTTGCCTTCTGATTGACGATCGATGCCCCAATCACACCGCCAACCACACCGCCTACGAGCGTTCCCAACCAAAACCCCGCCCCAAACCCATCACGATTACTCATAGTCTCACCTTATTAGCTATTAATTCATCACCATCTTAATTCAATTATCCCCTATTCCCTATTCTCTTCCCCTCTACCCTCCACCCTCTAAAAAAGCATACTCCTGCACCACCTGACCACCAATAATGTGCTCCTGGAGAATCCGCTCGATTACTTCGGGAGTAGCGGAATGATACCAGACTCGATCGGGATAGACAACTACAATCGGCCCATGATGACAGACCCGCAGACAATTTGCCTTCGTCCTAAAAACGCATTCCTGGGGTGCTTCTGGGGTATCTAGACCCAATTCCCTTACCCGTCGCTTCAGGTAGTCCCACGCGGTAATACTATCAGTTTTGGCGCAACAAATTGGCTTAGTTTGGTCAGCACAAATGAAAATATGACGGGAAATGCGATCGAGTCCTAACTTATCGATCGAATTCGCAAACAGCTCTGAATTTTCCACGGGAGCCTCTACTTCGATGATTGATTCATGCTCATGCAACATAAGTTACCAAAATACGGTCAGTATAGATGCTAGTTGTTAGAATCAATTTAGCCCTTTTCGCTCCAACTCACATTATTTTTTGGGAATTAAAGTCTATGTTTGCCAGAGTAGCTTCACTTCGCCAGTGGTTGCCACAACGCTGGTTGTATGCAGGTATTAGTGTCCTCACCATCGTTGCCGTTACTATTGGTCAACCGCAGGTGAGCCAATCGGCAGATCTGTTGCAATTGCTGCTCAAAGGTGCCCAAATCCTCCAACTGTCTAATATGAACGATGCACAGGAAATTGCCCTGGGCGAACAGACAAATCAATCGATCAGTAATGAAGTCAAGATCTCGCGCAATCCAGCGATGATTAGTTATATCGATCGGATTGGTCAACGACTTGCTAGAAATAGTGCCAGACCCAATCTCAAGTATACATTCCAAGTCGTGGAAGATGACAATATCAACGCTTTTGCGACAATGGGTGGCTTTGTCTATATCAATACTGGCTTGATGAAAGCAGCGGACAATGAAGCGCAGCTAGCGAGCGTCATTGGCCACGAGATCGGTCACATCACAGGTCGTCATTCACTCCAACAGGTCAAACAAAGAGCTATTTCTCAAGGTGTTACTTCGCTGTTGGGAGTCGATCGAGATCAGGTTGTTCAAATCGGCGTACAAGTGGCTCTAACACTGCCAAACAGCCGTCAGGACGAGTATGATGCAGATCGACGTGGCTTGAACACGATGATCCAAACTGGCTACGCCCCCAGTGCCATGCCAGAGTTTATGAAAAAGCTCATTAGTGGTGGTAAATCATCTCCAGAATTCCTCAGCAGTCATCCAGCCGTCCCTGAGCGCGTAGCCAATCTCCAACGGATGATTCCCGCAGCCTACCGAAATCGTACCGATGGCTTGAATGCTAGTACTTATAAGCAAAGTATCCGAAACTTTTTCTAGGAGTTGGGAGTAACCCTGTTAAGGTGACATTCTGTTCCTGTTGCAGCATCAAATACATCACTTCCACTCTGACGTTCGCGTAGCTTAGACAAAGCCTAATCGACTAGAATCAGAACTTTTCTGCACCAATAAGCTCTTCATGTTCTTTAGGCACTATTTTAAGATCGCCCACTAAGTTCGATAACTGAATCCACTGCTCAATACTGAGATCTTCTGCACGGGCTTCAGTATTGATATTCATCGAGATTAATAGCTCTGTTAATGCCTCGCGATCGATTGCACCCTGCAAATTGTTCCGTAACATTTTCCGCCGCGATCCAAATCCTAATCTAACTAAATTATCTAATACTTTTGGACTGTTTGGTTCTATTTCTAGTCTTCGGGGAGTCAGCCTAATTACTGCCGAATCAACTTTTGGCGGTGGTGAAAAATCGCGGGCAGGAACGGGGCAAATCAACTCACAGTGGGCTAGATATTGAACCCGAATTGACAATGCACCAAAGGCTTTGGTGCTTGGCTTGGCATATAGTCTATCCCCAACTTCTTTTTGAACTAATAAAACAATCGAATCAAATGGTTTAATATTGGGTCTAACGATATTTCCGAGCAGCTTTTCGAGAATTGGCCCAGTAATATTATAGGGAATATTCGCGACGACTTTATTTGCATTTTGAAATTTTGGGAAGTCAGTCAGAACACTATCAACATCTAGCCCCAGAAAGTCATTTTCTAACAGCAAAAAGTTATCGACATTGCCTAACTTTTTGACTAGTAACGCACACAAATCTCGATCGATCTCCACCGCCACCACCGCACTCGCCGCCGGAATTAGTTTGCGGGTGAGAATGCCCGTGCCTGGGCCAATTTCGAGGATCCGATCGGTCGGCGCGATCTTAGCTGCTGTGATGATTCGATCGAGTACCTGTTCATTTCGCAGCCAGTGTTGTCCAAATTGTTTCTTCGTCTTCATTAAATATTTGTGTTCTTACTCAACAATTTCAACTCAATCCTGGCTGCCCTCGCCTTTTATACCTGTTGCCCGATTCCGACTAACTTTCAACTAGACTTTACCCGCATTGCGCGGTGGGCACCTGGGATTGGGCTACTTATTGGTGGGGGACTAGGTTTGGTAGATCTGGGATTGGATTGGCTACAGATGCCCATCTTAACTCGATCGGGTGTCGTCGTGGTGCTATGGATCTGGTGGACGGGAGGATTGCATCTGGATGGGGCGATGGATACCGCTGATGGGCTGGCTGTCCAAGATCCTGAGCGGCGGTTAACAGTGATGACAGATAGCGTTACTGGCGCATTTGGAGCAATGGTAGCGGTAGTGATTATCTTGCTCAAGACTTGTGCATTGACAGAAATTACTGTCGATCGAATCTGGATCTTACCATTAGTCGCTGGCTGGAGTCGGTGGGGACAAGTCCTGGCGATTTCGCTCTATCCCTATCTCAAACCCCAGGGAAAGGGCGCGTTCCATCGTCAAGGACTGAAACTACCTCAAGATCTGCTGCTGGGGTTAGGATTCATTCTTGCCGTGACTGGGTGTCAGGTTTATCTACAACCTGACAACTGGTTGGAGATTGGAGTGAGAGCTGTCTCTAGTGCGGGTATTGGAGTTTCAGTCGGCTATTATTTCGATCGTAAACTGGGCGGACATACCGGAGATACTTATGGTGCCGTCGTCGAATGGACAGAAGCGTTTACATTATGCCTTTTTACCATTTCAATTCCCTAGATACGTGTGTTGGGTTTCATTCTTCAACCCAACCTACTCCCTGATTATTTTTTATGCTTAGACAACTTTAAAATTGTGAAATAGATTACAGCTAAGATTACTGGTAATAAAAACATCATTATACTAAACAGAAAAGTTAATTTAGATATAGACATGAATAGAGGTATATCAAGAAACCTTATAATGATAAGTATTGCAAAACCAGTGGTAAAACATATGATTGTAATGTTGGATAATAATTCAAATCTATTCATCAAAAAATCTCAATGTATTATTTATTCTTATGCTTAATTACTAATAATTAAAAATGCAGGGAGGACAATGCCTACAAATTATCTACAACCAAAGCAAAAAACTTTAAACTTTTTGATTTAATCGAGTAACCTCTACGCCAGTTAATCTATCTCAATCACCCCTAAATATTCATATTATCAAATCGAAAGTTGTTTATGGATAATACCGATCCTACTGGCTTCAACCCAACCCACCCAGCCCTGTATTCTTCCCTCCCCGCTCCGAACTCCCCGCTCCCCGCTTAAATCACTAGCAATTTGAGCAGCAACTTAAGCTATAATAAAAAGGTTGTCTAAAAATTCGCACATTCAGGAATTCGGGTGTTTCATTTATGAAATACAGCCTGGGTGGAGGATAAACCCGATTAGGAGAAATTGAGTCTTATGCCAGTAGTATCTTTGGCGCAAATGATGGAGTCTG
>JANNDL010000245.1:0-11869 GCA_031387665.1 Chamaesiphon sp. OTE_75_metabat_95
GTCGGATGTTTCCGACCCTCGGCGCATGAGCTGCCAAACACGGGGAGACCCGTGTTTGGTGGGAGAGGGCCGTTTCTCTTGGCGAGCAAAAGGCGAGCCTAGAGAAACGGGGAGAGGGGTACAGCCGAAACCAGGCGATACCCAACAGTAGATAGCTATCAACTATCAATTATCAACTATCAATTAATTTAATGAGTGATGTAAAAATTGGCATTATTGGTGGTAGCGGACTGTACCAGATGTCCGCATTAACAAATGTCCGCGAAGTGAGTATAGACACACCATTTGGCAAATCTTCTGACGATCTCATCGTCGGTGAATTAGCAGGTGTAAAAGTAGTATTTCTAGCCCGACACGGGCGCAATCATCATCTGACTCCATCTGAAGTTCCCTACCGTGCAAATATCTACGCGCTGAAACAAATTGGGGTCGAATATTTGATTTCGGCATCAGCAGTTGGATCTTTGCAAGCAGAAGTTAAACCGCTCGATTTAGTTTTACCCGATCAGTTTATCGATCGAACAAACCGTCGCACAAACACCTTTTTTGGTGCAGGAATTGTCGGACATATTACCTTTGGCGATCCGATTTGCCATCAGTTAGCAGGCGTATTAGCTGATTCGATCGAATCACTCAAGCTTCCCGATCTCACTCTACATCGCAGTGGCACCTATATCTGCATGGAAGGGCCAGCATTCTCTACCAAAGCAGAATCGAATATGTATCGAATGCTGGGGGGAACAATTATCGGGATGACTAATTTACCTGAAGCAAAATTGGCGAGAGAAGCTGAGATTGCCTACGCGACGTTAGCATTAGCAACTGATTATGATTGTTGGCACCCCGATCATGATAGTGTCACTGTAGATATGATCATTGGTAATCTACACAAAAATGCTACCAATGCCCAGCGAGTAATCCAAGAAACAGTCAAGCGATTGAGCGCGAATTTATTTGTCTCTGATACACATTCTGCTCTTAAATATGCCATTATTACTCCAATGGATAAAGTACCTGAAGCTACAAAACAGAAACTAGGTTTATTGTTGCAAAAATACCTGTAAATAATCTCGATCGATTAAATTACTACCTGAATTTTTATGATTTGTGATTGGTCGATTGGCGATTTACCTGGACTCAATGATGTCGAACAAACATTGCTGCAAGAGTTAGGTATTACGACGACAGGACAACTATTAGCAATTGCTCCAGATCCTGCTACCAAGCAGCAATTAGCAGTTAAATTATGCTTCAAAATTCAATATGTCAATAAACTATTCGCCCTAGCTGACTTAGCGAGAATAGCTGGAGTTGGTTGTCAATACAATGGATTGTTACTCCACACAGGGATAATTTCAGTTAAGCAACTAGCACAAATGCCCGCGCACAAGATTCATCAACAACTACTAAAACTCCACGTCGCTACCATGCAACGACGCGATCTCTGCCCAGATCTCGCCCAAGTTCAAAACTGGATTAAGCAAGCAAGGGTATTAGTTAATAATTAGTGCCGCAAGAAACCCGACTTTTAGGAAAAAGTCGGGTTTCTGTCCCACCAATAAGACTACTTCTTAGCCAATACTCCATTCAAAAAGATATCAGCCAATCCTTCAGCCATATCCTTCATATCTTGAGGACTGGCACCTGGTTGAGCGATCGTTTCGTGACTAAATCCAGCCACCACAAACATCCCCAAAAACACCTGGGCAATCACGCGGGCATTCATCTTTCGATACACACCTCTTTCCATCGCTGTTTGGAAAAAAGCTTCCGCCACACTAGTCATTTTATCAACAACTTCGGCTTGAATTCGATCGCGTAAATCAGGATGTGACTGGACTTCCATAAAGCACACCCGCATCATGTCATAGTTATCACCCAGTCTCAGCATCCGTTTGTACATCATGTGAGAAATTGCTTCATAGCTAGCCATCTCACTCAGTTCTGTCAACAAATCTGTCAATAATTCAATCCAACCTTGGGTTGCTACTTCCACCAAGATTGCTTTTTTGTTAGTGAAGTGCCGAAACAAAGTACCTTCAGCGATTCCAGCTTTTTCTGCTAATTCTTTGGTAGTTGTACCATCATAGCCATTACGCGCAAATAGCTTTTGAGCAGCCTTGAGAATCTTATCGCGGGTACTGAGTTCGATTTTCGGTTCGCGATGAAATATCTGCATATCTGCCCAGCATACTCAAATGCTCATTTAATGTGATTTCTACATTATTAGACTAATCAAAATGAGTATTTACAGATTGCTTCACAGTTCTTTAGAGATAGTTATGCTCCGTTACGATCGAGTGACAAATATCGATTTTACTTTAATATTCTTAATGTATTTCAATGACCCGATCTCTAAAGCCTAAAGCCTTCCTAAGGTACGATTAATACCGGACATGGCGCGAGATTGATCACCCGACTAGCGACACTATCCGCAGTACGCTCTACATCCAATCCAATGCCGCTACTACCCATCACAATCAGATTGACATTGAGTTCATCCGCCACATCACAGATCGTAAACGCGGGCTTACCCTCACGCTGCAAAATATCAGCTTGAATTCCGCGCTTGGCAAACATCGCTTGAGCAGAATGGAGGAGCTGATCGATCGCTTCTGGGGATTGCATCACCGGATCTTCATTGATTTCAGCGGAATCTGGAGCCTCAACTACAGATAATAGGACTAGTTTACTTTGATACTTCTGGACTAGATCGATCGCCACAGCAATCGCTTCTTGGGCTTCACGACTGCGATCGAGCGGAAATAGAATTTTGTTAAACATATCTGCAAGACTAAATAGCTGTAGCGTTTATCCTCCCATTATCTCATCTTCAATCTCGCATCCCAACTTGGTTAAAATTGGTAACAATTCTACACGGGTTTTCCGGTAGAATTAAGGACGGCGGAGTGAAATGTTGTTTTTAATACAGCAAACATCAGTATTACTAATTTTTCTCAGCTTCATATATCAAAACAAAAGTTAACCACCGTTATTTAAGGAGTATAACCAGTGTCTAAGAAGTCCATCGCCAGTTTGTCCGCTGCTGACCTCACCGGGAAGCGCGTCCTCGTCCGTGCTGATTTTAACGTGCCTGTAGATGATGCCGGAAATATCACCGACGATACCCGCATTCGCGCCGCTCTCCCCACCATCAAAGATCTAACCAGCAAAGGTGCTAAAGTCATCCTCAGCAGCCACTTTGGTCGTCCTAAAGGTGTGGATGAGAAATTGCGCCTCACGCCCGTTGCCAAGCGGTTGTCGGAGCTATTAGGGCAAACTGTGGTCAAATGCGATGACTGCATCGGCGATGTAGTTGCGGGGCAAATTGCAGCGATGGCAAATGGACAAGTTGCACTGCTTGAAAACGTCCGGTTCTATCCCGAAGAAGAAAAGAACGATCCCGAATTTGCCAAGAAATTAGCAGCAAATGCTGACTTATATGTCAACGATGCCTTTGGTACGGCTCACCGCGCCCACGCATCTACTGAAGGCGTAACCAAGTATCTCAGCCCTTCCGTTGCTGGTTACTTGATTGAGAAAGAACTAGAATATCTCCAAAACGCGATCGAAAAGCCCCAGGCTCCACTAGCCGCGATCGTTGGTGGTTCCAAAGTATCGAGTAAAATCGGTGTAATCGAAACCCTCCTCGACAAATGCGATAAATTATTCCTCGGTGGTGGAATGATTTTCACCTTCTACAAAGCACGTGGTTTAAGTGTTGGTAACTCACTAGTTGAAGATGATAAATTAGAACTCGCTCGTGCTTTAGAAGCCAAAGCCAAAGAAAAAGGCGTTGAATTTTTATTACCTACCGATGTTGTCGTAGCTGATAAATTTGCGGCTGATGCCAATGTCCAAATCGTCAATGTCAACAACATTCCAGATGGTTGGATGGGACTAGATATCGGCCCTGATTCGATTAAAGTATTCCAAGCAGCATTAGCTGACTGCAAAACTGTGATTTGGAATGGCCCAATGGGTGTATTTGAAATGGACAAATTTGCTGCTGGTACATTTGCGATCGCAGATACTTTAGCTGAGATTTCTAAATCTGGTGCAATCACAATTATCGGTGGTGGTGACTCAGTTGCTGCTGTGGAAAAAGCTAATCTAGCCGACCAAATGAGCCACATCTCCACAGGTGGCGGTGCTTCACTAGAATTGCTCGAAGGCAAAATTCTACCTGGAATAGCTGCATTAGATGATGCTTAGGATTATCTAGAGATGATTTAATAATCGATCGAGCATGTATTTGTTCGATCGATTATTTTTTCACTAAAATAGTTGCTATAGACATTCGAGAGTTAGCCATGCAAACGAAGATTCTCCGAGAGAGAGGTTCCAGCAACGACTATGAGCAAATCATCATTGATAATCTCAGGCAGCTATCTTCCACCCAACAGCAGGAAGTTTTGAATTTTACTGAGTTTCTGCGCCAGAAATTTGCCCCTGCGACAGGATCTGTTTTATCGCTCCAACAACTTGCCAAACTTCCTGTCAAAGAAAGACATCAGCATCTTCAAGCTGCTATTGCGGCAACCGCCAGTGATTTCTGCACAGACCCAGAATTAATAGAATTCTCTGTTCTGGATACCGTAGGTTGGGAGATCGAGCATGATTAGCGCGAAGCGCGGTGAAATTTGGTTAGTAGAACTCAATCCTACTAGAGGACAAGAAATTCAGAAGACTCGCCCCATTGTCATTATCAGTTCCGATCTGTTTGCACCCATGCCTCTGCGAATTGCGATTCCGATTACAAGTTGGCAGGATAAATTTAGCGATCGCCCTTTTATGGTAAGAATCAATGCTAATCCAGATCATGGGCTAGAGCGAGATTCAGCAGCGAATGCGTTCCAAGTTCGCAGCCTTTAACAGATAGATTTGTGAAACGTTTAGGGCAAGTGTCAGAAGATATTTTGCAGGAGCTGATCTCTGGCTTAATTGTTTGCACTGATTATGAATTAAATTCCTAAATCTGTGGGCATACTAGATCGTATACCCATCGCCAAAATTGCAAGTAGATATGCAAGTTACTTATGCTCTGAGTCAGCCGATTATTCCTGTTGGGGAGTTGGTTTCGTTAGATTTACTGATTGATTTTAATGCCGCTCAGGGCGGTATGATTGCGACTCGTAGACCGCTAAATCTGAGCTTGGCGATCGATCGATCTGGCTCGATGGGTGGTACACCTTTACGCTATGCAATCAAGGCGGCGCAACAATTGGTTGATAAGCTGACACCCGAAGATTATCTCTCGGTGGTGATTTATGACGATGATGCCGAGCTGATTTTACCGCATCAACTTGTGACCGATCGATCGGCGGTCAAGAAATTAATTGGCAGTATTCGGGCGGGTGGCTGTACAAATCTCAGTGGTGGCTGGTTGTTGGCGTGCGAACAGATTAAATCCCAACAGTCACCAGACAAGTTAAATCGAGTATTATTACTCACAGATGGTCAGGCAAATATGGGAATTACCGATCCCAATATTCTGATTAATACCGCCAGGGCTACAGCAGCAGCCGGAATTATCACAACTACATTGGGTTTTGGCGATCACTTTAATGAAGACTTACTAATCGGGATTGCCAATGCTGGCGAGGGTAATTTTTACTTTATTCAGTCGCCAGATGATGCGGCGGAAGTATTTCGGATTGAGTTGGAAACTCTACTTGCTGTAGTTGGTCAAAATCTGGCTGTAACGCTGGTACCAACACCTGGAGTTAAATTTGGCGATTTGCTCAATAACTATCGATCGAAGGTGCAGGGAGAGGGCTTAGAGGTGTATCTGGGGGATCTCTACAGCAATGAATCCAGGCAAATAGCGATCTCGGTGACAATTCCCGCCCAGGCGCAAGTTGGGGATATTGTTCTGGCAGATGTCAACTACCGCTATCAGGGGATTGAAAATCAGGCGATTAAATCATTTAACGATCAATTACCGATTTCAGTCAAAGTCGATGTTGCGGCAATTGCTCAGAGTGCCACAGCAGACCCCCAGACGCTCGAACAACTGAGTAAATATCGAATCGCCACTGTCAAAGAACAAGCCGTTGCTCTGGCAGACAAAGGTGATTTTACCGCCGCAGTCGATCGACTCAACGCCCTGATTGCCGATATCAAACGCTTGTTCACAGTCGAATCCTTCAAAGTTCTCGAAGAAATCTCCCAGCTTGAACACTACGCCCAACAGCTCGATCGACGCGACTTCAATCCCGCTATCCGTAAGGAGATGCGCGATCAGGCTTATCAGGCTCAGTCACGCGATCGAGACGATCTCAAGTTACGCGGCGTAGCATCTGGCTCTGCCGATGGCCTGGAAGCCGTCGATAAAGCCGATGGCGGTGTATTAGTCGAATGCCTGCGCGAAGGTGGTAAATTGCGAGTGCGCGTCCTCTCGGATGGCTATGACACTACTCTAAACGTCCAATTCCCACGCAGTATTCGCGAGGAAGGGGTTAAGTATGTGGTAGACGAGATCGAACTCTCCACCGACGGCACATTCTATCGCGCTAATAGTACGATCCGGCTGTTATTACTGCCAGGTGAACAACGCCGCCCAGCAACAACTAGCTATAAAGCCAGCAGCGGCACAAAAAAAGCCGCCGCAAATGCTGTTGGTTCAGCCGCAGACTTACCGACAATCGATAGCGTGGGCAATGGCGTATTAATTCAATGTGTCAAAGATAAAGGTAAGCTCCGCGCACGGGTAGTTTCCGATGGCTACAATCCCAATTTTAATATGCGTTTTCCTCGCAATATTCGGGAGGAGGGAATGTTATTTGTGGTCGATTCCGTCGAGGAAGTTGCTAGTGGTGGATCTTACATTGCCTATGGTAAAATTCACCGATTAGTACAGTGATGAGCAATTATGACTGTAGTTATTGAGCTAGTTAAAAAATATGTTTGTTAAAGCGAAACGGTTTATCGGTAACTTTTTCAAAAAATCTAGATCGGTTAATAATAAACCCCTCAATCCAGTTAGTCTGATTGTAATTATTATTGTCGATCTGTTTATCCTATTTAATGTTTTTACTGGGCTAGACAATATCAGTCGGTGGCATATCAGTCCATCAGAAGCTTATCCCTGCATCTCTGAGTGGGAAAACTATCGCGACCCCAAGCAGTCGAGTGATAAAGACTACAACCTCGTTGCATCAGCATTGAATCGGGATTCTGATTGGGCGACTGTCAAACGCCGTAGTCTGAGTAATAACAAAGATCGCTTAGGAAAAGTTTCGCCAATCTGTCTCAACTATGCAGAACTCAAGGATAAATTAAACATCCCTGGATATAGATCGATCGAGCAGAGTATTACTAAGAAACAGGAGAAGATATCTAGTCTAGAACAGTCAAGTGCGAACATTCGATCGCAATATGATTCCACACTGCTCGAAAAAATCGCCGGACAAAAATCTAATCAGTCAATTAATAATGTCAGTGCTGAGAAAGCAAAACAGACTTTAGCTCAAAACAAAGCTAGTATTGCTACGCTCAAAACAGAGATTACTGTTCAGAAAGAGAGTTTATTAGCAAAGCCTGAAACTATTTCTCTACTTGCAGCAATTAAAGATGATTCTAAATATCAACTTCTGACCAAAGAATATCAGCATGAGTCCTTCTGGTATCCCAGTATTCAATTAATTTTTCAGGCACTTTTTCTGTTGCCGCTACTGGCGATTGCCTCTTTTATTCATCGGATTGCTGTAAAAAGAGGAGCTGGATTAGTAGCCCTGATTACTTGGCATTTATTAGTAATCTTTTTTATCCCATTACTACTAAAAATATTTGAGTTTCTCCAAGTTGGAGTTCTCCTTCAGTTCTTAGTAGATATCATTGGCAAACTGTTTGGAGGCTTACTATTTCTCGTCAGCTATCTCTATATTTTTATCATTCCACTGGTAGGCTTTGCGTTGATCAAAATCTTCCAAAGATTTACGCCTACCAGCAAAATTCAGGATGTGATGAGTCTCAGATTTCAGAATCAGCTTTGTTTAAATTGTGCCAAGCGAATTCGTCCTTTAGATGCTTATTGTCCCCACTGTGGTTACGATCAATATGTTGAATGTTCGAGTTGCAGTCAGCCGACTTACAAGCATTTAGCGCACTGCAAGCACTGCGGAGCGTTGCAAGAGCCGATTTCTTTATCTGCTGATTTGCCTGCTGAGAATAACTAAGGCGATTCCCGATAAATAATATACCCAATTTTAGACGGGTTTTGGTTGTGCCTACGGCAGGCTAACGCCAACGACTCCGCTCAACCATCGGTGGTTGAGCGGCTTGTACTGAGCGAAGTCGAAGTAAGCCGTTGGCGAAGCCTCTCCGCAAGGAGAAAACCAGAACCCAAGGTATATTTATTCCTGGGAATCACCTAATAAAAACAAGAAATCTGTAGGGACAAGACACCTGCCCCTACAGATCTATCCACCAATTTACAATGGTCGATAGGCGCGGTAATTGATGCTGGGAAAGATATTGTCCATTGTTTCGACTTTTTCGAGCCAACCACTATCGACTTTGCCCTCTTTGAGTTCCTCATAGAGCTTGTGGAAGCGGACGAGGTGCGATCGAGTCCGCCGGATTGCATATGGTACCATTGTTCCAGTTCGCATGATGAATGCCCAGTCGGAAGATTGAGCGAGGAGTAATTCCCGTGCGGCTTGATTGAGGGCGCGCCACTGCAATTCGTCGGCTGGTTCCATTCGGGCTAGCTCGATCATCCGCTCTGCGCCTTTGTGGAGGTGGGGATAGACCCAGGCATTGGTTTCATTCAACCAGTACTCATGGAAGCCTTTGTAGCCCCAGCTAGACTGGGATGGGCGACAGACTTGCTGAGTAGGTTGGGCACGGAGATAGTCTGCCAGATGGGTCATCTGGTAAGTATTTTGATCGTGCCACGATTTGCGGAAGAAGTAATCGATGAACCAAGGGCCTTCATACCACCAGTGCCCGAATAATTCGGCATCGTAGGGCGAGACAATCAGCGGTGGGCGAGGCATCATTCCAGCGAGGTTGCTGACCTGCTGCTGGCGATTGTACATGAAGTTCTGGGCATGATCTGCCGCTTTTTCTTTTGCCCAGTATGGATCGTAGAGAGCTTTGTCGCCGCCAGTTTTGGAAGTAATCTTGTGATATTTGATTCCGATGTTCTTGCGCTGACCATTGGGCATGATGTACGGCTTGATGTACTCATAATCAGCATCCCAGCCGAGATCTTTGTAAAATTCGCGGTATTCTGGCGCGCCAGGATAGCCCACCATCGATGACCAGACTTGCTGGGAAGACTCCTGATCTCGCCCAAATGCGGCAACCCCAGACTCAGTGAAAATCGGTGCGTAGTTGCCAAAGCGGGGGCGGGGACGAGCATACATGATCCCGTGTCCATCGGTGAGGAAGTAGCGCAAGCCAGCATCGGCGAGCATCCGCTCTAGTCCTTCGTAGTACGCGCATTCTGGCAGCCAGATTCCTCTTGGTGCCCGCCCAAAATTTTCTTCGTAATGTTCACAGGCGACGCGAACCTGTGCCCAGACTGCTTCTGGGTACATTTTCATCAACGGTAGATAACCGTGAGTTGCACCGCAGGTAATGATTTCGAGGTTGTTGCTATCTAAAAATCCTTTGAAAGCACCGATTAAATCTCGATTGTGTCGCTCCCAAGTTTTACGAATTGCGGCGAATTCTTTGACATAGTATTCAGCCAGGTACTTGAGATGCCCGTTATCTTTGTTGGTGTCAATTTCTTTGAGGGCTAATTCTTCTAGCTTGCCCAGATGCTCATCGTAGCGATCTTGCAGGAGCGGATCCCTGAGCATAGACACCAGTGGCGGAGTCATACTCATCGTGATCTTGAAATCGATTCCGTCCCGTTTTAATCCCTCAAAAACGTGGAGCAGCGGAATATAAGTCTCTGTGATGGCTTCATACAGCCATTCTTCTTCGAGAACAAAGTCGCTCTCAGGGTGCCGAACAAAGGGGAGATGAGCGTGTAGGACTAACGCAACATAACCGAGTGGAGTACTCATATGGAATAACGCGAGGGAATAGCGAGCGGCAGATCGAAAAGACACTACCGTTAATATTATCTAGGGTTTGCGTCCCCTTTTATTTATTATTTGCGATTTGTTCTTAGTTCGCGCCCCAACCCAACATCTCCTGGCTACGTGGATGTGAGTAATCACTCTTCTAGATCGGATTGTTACATTTTCTTAAATAAGATTAAATTTTTGTTAACATAAGTCAAGATTCAGTTCATACTTGTCTACTGGTTGAAGCTCTAGGGTTCAACCTAGCTATTGATTCTCCACGGTGATTCGCTACTCGCGTCTACCTGCTCAGAGACTACCCCCCCTCAGGATAAATGTCAATCGATCGTTATCCATCCAGTAATTCGCCCAATTCGTTACAGCTATTACTGTTTCTTGATGAGCGGATGACCAGTTATATCCACAACCAGGAAATCCGCGACAAGTTAGCGATCCTAAATGTTGAGGATAGTTTTGAGCTGCAAGTTGTAGATGTCGGTAAACAACCAGATTTGGCTGAATATTACCGAGTGATTGCAACACCAGCACTGCTCAAACTTCATCCGAAACCGCGTCAAATTTTGGCGGGCAGCAACTTAATCGATCAGATTGATAATTGGTGGGATCGGTGGCAAGAAGAGCTATCATCAGAAAGTGGTAATCTGGTCAATTTTAACAGTGAATTAGCAGGTATCGATCGTCAACTACCGCAACAGTTATTATTAAGCGACTCACATAGTTATGTGAGTAAGGTAATTAAATTAACTGACGAAATATTTACGCTCAAACAGGAGAAAGAGGAGTTACTCGATCGATTGAACTTGCAGGATCGGGCGATGTCTGTATTGGCTCACGATTTGCGAAACCCACTCACAGCAGCAGCTCTAGCACTGGGAACACTGGAGATTATTCACAACCCTCAGGATTATCGCGCCAATTCTTTAGACCCAGTAAAAGTTGCCAGATTGATCGATCGAGCGCGGACTCAACTACAATCGATCGACAGGTTAGTCAATGACATTCTCCAGCCGAGAGCAACTACTAGCAATCAATTAGATATCTGCCCACAAAAGCTCGATCTTGGGCAACTAGTTATCGGTGTAGTCGCTCAAATGGAGGCTCAACTAAAAACTAAATCTCAAGTTATCACAACGGACATTCCCCAAGATATTCCACCCGTTTATGGTGACGTAGCTAAGTTGCGTCAGGTAATTGTCAATCTGCTAGATAATGCAATCAAATATACACCCGAATGTGGTCAGATCCATATCAGTGCCCTCCATCGCACCGCTCAAACTATCCAGGTAAGTATCACAGATAATGGGCTGGGAATCCCCGCCGAAAATCAAAAGTTTATCTTCCAAGATCGCCAGAGACTCGATCGAGATCTGTCACAATCAGGCTACGGCATCGGTTTATCCGTCTGCCAACAAATCGTTCGCGCCCACTATGGTCAAATTTGGGTAGAATCCGCTCCGGGTAAGGGGAGTGTGTTTAATTTTACGCTGTTGGTACATCAAAATTAGTGGTTTAGCGGTTCAGTGGTTTAGATGTGTAGGTTGAGTTGAAGAATGAAACCCAACGCTGTAGGGTGTGTTATTCTGCTGGCGCAGAGGCTACGCCAACGCGGAGCGTAACGCACCAAAATCATTCTAGCGGTGCGTTACGCTAGCGCGGTAACACACCCTACGAAAGCTTTAAACGTAGGGTGGGCACTGCCAGCCCTTTCAACGTGTATAAATACCTAGTGCTGGACTCTTTATTTCATCAGGGTTTGTGATTTTCTAAGCATCGAGCAGTGGAAACATGCCGATGCTTGGAATTAACAATCAAAGGCGGTCGTT
>JANNDL010000019.1:0-6686 GCA_031387665.1 Chamaesiphon sp. OTE_75_metabat_95
CAGCAAAAACTCACCCAACTCCAACAGCAACGCCAAACCGAAATCGACAACCTGATCGTTCAAATCGCCACCCAACGCACCGAACTCCCCGCCGAACTCCCAGAACTCCCACCCGAATCCCAAACCGACGAATATCTCGCCTCCCTCCAATCCCAAATCCGCCTGCTCCAAAAGCGGATGGAAGGAATGGAACCCGTCAACATGCTCGCCCTCGAAGCCTACGAAGAAACCAACAATCGCCTCCAAGAACTCAGCGACAAACTCGGTACCCTCGAAGCCGAAAGCATGGAACTCCTGCTCCGGATCGAAAACTTCACCACCCTGCGCTTCCAAGCCTTCAGCGAAGCCTTTGATGCCGTCAACCTCAACTTCCAAGATATCTTCGCCGAACTCTCTGACGGCGACGGCTTCCTCCAATTAGAAGATGCCGCCAACCCCTTCGCTGGCGGTTTAAATCTCGTCGCCCACCCCAAAGGTAAACCCGTCCAACGCCTCTCCTCGATGTCTGGGGGCGAGAAATCTCTAACGGCTCTAAGTTTTATCTTCGCCCTCCAACGCTACCGCCCATCGCCGTTCTATGCCTTCGATGAGGTGGATATGTTCCTCGATGGAGCGAATGTGGAGCGGCTATCGAAGATGATTCGCAAGCAAGCTAATCAAGCCCAGTTTCTAGTAGTGAGTCTACGTCGCCCGATGATTGAAGCTGCTGACCGCACGATCGGGGTGACGCAAGCACGGGGAGCTTATACTCAGGTATTGGGCATCAATCTCAAGACTTCGGCGTAAGAGCTAATGAGCTAGAAAATCTATAGATTCTTTTGCGCTGGGTGCTACTAGTTGGTATAAGTTTGGGTACAATAATTGAGATCGATCATGACATGCTAAATTTGCGGTAAAGATCGATTAAACTAGAAATATCAACACCTAATAACATTGCAATGGTTAGAGATCGTGAAAAATCATAAACCTTGGCGTAATGCTCCTTTGCAGGAAGCCGTTTTTGAAATCCGCTTTCCTTCCATCGCCGATTATGCACTTTTTGCTGGAGGCATGGCAATGTCGCAGAAGGAAGGCTTTCCCACAACTCAAAAGCTTCAAGTCGTTGATGTTCCTGAGATTATTGAATTGGCAGGATTAGTCAAACATCGCTTTATATCACAAGATCAGTCGTTGCTGTTTCAAACAGGAAATGATGTGATAAGTGTCAACTCTATTAATTACAAAGGCTTTTCTGCTTTTCTAAAAAATATTGAAGAAATATTAGTTGCTGCTGAAAAATTTGTTGGATTATCAAATTTCACTAAATTAGGGTTGCGTTATATTAATAGATTCCCTGGGATTGAAAATCCAGCAGCAGTTTTAAATATTAATCTTCCATTTGACAATATGGATGTTTCTAGAACACAGTTACTTCAAATTCAAGAAGTTAATAAAATTGATAAAGAAGGAACATTGATGGGTATAAATATCCAATTTATAGCAGCATCAAAAGATTTAATATTAGATTTAGATGTATCACTAAATTTACCCCAAGATTCATGGGACGTTATGACAATTTCGAGCTGGGCAGACAAAGCCCATGATATTATCTGGGATAAATTCCAAACACTTATTTCCGAAAGTGAAAAAGAGGTAAGAATATGACCTTAGCTACAGATATAAAATTCGATACTGGCTCCGCTTTTACAGATGCGGGAACAAGTACTTTTTCAACTGGCAACGTTTATACTGGCAGCCCACATAATAAACTTTCTGCACGAATAGGTGTTGCAGTTGTTGCAACTATTATCACCTCTTCTGTTACTCTGCCTCCTCAACCAATTAATGCTAGTTCTGCGACAACACTGGGGATACAATCTCCTCGTGCAACAAGACTATTATCGCAAGCTGCTATAGCTACGTTTGTTAAGGAACTTCAGAGTAAAAGTAAATCTTTATCATCTGAAGATTCACAAATCTTGAGAAAGGTTATTTTATCCAAATCAAAACCTGGAATTCCACGTTTCTAGAAACATGGCGGGTATTTCACTCGAAGAACTACTATTTCAATATTTCAACGAAGCGTTTCCAATCTTACCTGGATCTTCTCCTAGAGAGCCTGAACAGGCTCTTCAGCAGTTCTACAAAGAAAATATTGGAGTAATCCAAACAGTTAGAGATCCTTTGCCAGAGTGGTCACAAGGAGATATTCTCGAACCGATTCCTTTTATAGATTGGTCTGAGGAAGGCGAACCAGTTTTCTTTGAAGCTCCTGGAATGATTATGAATAGTACTTGCGATCTTGACAGGAAAGAGAATATTGTTCTTTGTCCTTGCTTGATGCTAAATGATTTGAAGGAACTCAGTGCTTATAATGACATATCTAAAAACATTGTTTTTGATTTTCTCTTCCTCGGTAAATGCCTGACAGGAGATGAATGGGTTGTTGATTTAAGCCGTCCCATGACATTACCTCGAAAAAGAATGATCGCGAAAATTCAGGAAAAAAGTATATCTCGAAGACATTCATTGACAGACAAGGGCTGGTATTTGCTAATTACAAAATTTGCAATGAAATATTTGCGCTCCGACGATCCTGAAACTATGGGTCAACGATAAAATTCACCAAAATAAGTATGCAAGACCCACAAAGTAGAGTGGGTCTTTCTCACTCTACAACTTAATCTGTGGGTTAAATAAGTGAATGTGGAGCTTCGTTAAATTGTATAGATTCACACCAAGGGTATAAAGCTTTAACATCAGCACGGTTCTCAGATAAGACCTGCTCAAGATCTTCGTAAGTCCACTGACTATAGTGAACTATTTTTTCAAGAAGAAACTCTATCGAGCGACCAGCAAAAATATCCTCAATAACTTTCTCTAGACCAATTTCTGCAAATGAGGCAAGAAGAATGATTGCCTTGATATTTTTGCGAATAATTGCCTCATAAGTCACTAACTTTATAAAGTCTCTAATACTAATTGTTCTGAAAATCGAAGGACTTCGATCGTCGTGCGGAATAATCTCAAGACTTTGTTGTGTACCTTTAAAACCAGTACCTTTCAAACCTTCTAGCCATTTAGACTTTCGACTTGTGCTATCGTAAAACCAACGTTCTGTATAACCTAGAGCAATCCCAGCACCTTCAATACCCAAACGTTTATCTCCAGCAGGAAGCATATATACGTCTAATGTTGACTCTTCTAGCGGAATGACAGCCCTCACTGCTTTTATGACCTCAAACTCTTGCGTATCTCTAGCGATCATAAAATGCTAATCGTTTACTACAGGTCTATTATTATATCTAAAAATAATAGTATGTGTTTATTAGTATGCTATTCATCCATCGATCTGTTAACACTTTGCGGGCTAACACTTCAGGATCGGTCGCATACCAGAAGTAATCGATCTCAGTAGTTCAGGAGCTGGAACATTAGCAAGCTCCCTCGGCTCTAACTTGTGCATACCACCACCATATACCCTCCCCTCATCAATCATCACCTTCTCCGTAATTGCATTCAGTGCCTCAAAAAATATTGTCACCATTTCTGGATCTTTAGCGATAATCGCCGCCACATCTGGCTTTGGATAAAGAATTAGATACGAATTAGCAACGATTGCTTTTGAATAATTCAGAATAAATCGAAATGACTTCTTTCCATTCTTATCAGATCTACCCATGTATGTACAGTAAAAATGACTCTCAGCCCGATTTTCTTGTGCATACCAAAGCTTGCGACTCTTGCACAAATATCGATCGGCAACTCCAGTATTAATTCCCATCTGAAGATATGTATACAACTCAGGATAAAGCTGTTCGATCTCACTAATTGCTAACTTACAATCAAGAACAAATAACTTATGATTGATCGACGGATATCCTAAATCATCAGACTCTACTTCAATCCCCGAAAGGTGTCGCGGACTTGGTAAAATCGGTTTGAATTGAGATATTGGCAAACCCTTACTTTCAATATCGCTTTTCGTTAAAATAAAATACTTATTATCACCCGTTGCAATCCCACGCTTGACTGCGAAAAAATCACTCAATCTCGGAGTAATTAAAATTTCTCGTTCATCACTCACCGGAAATCGCGACCATTTATTTTCATTTGCCAATACCCTTGCACTGACTATTTTCTCATGTGCCGGATGTTCGATCGAACTACCATAAGTAAACTTGACTTGATGATTTAGATCTGGCTTCCTATTCTGAAACCACACAACAGCAGAAGAAACCAAAGCATCATCAAATTGGGCATCCTTGGGATCGAATCGATGAATTTGTAAAAGACTAACTTCCTTCAACAGATATTCCTTGACAGCTCGACCATAGTTTACATCCATAAATTCACTCGGTATCAACCATCCAGCAATCGCATTCGATCTCATCCACCGATGAGATAATGCCATAAAATAGCAGTACAAGCCAGCCAAACCAGATAATTTCATCTTAGCGGCAGCAATTGCCTCTAGATGCAATCTTCCTTTTTGCCCATTGATATGATGGTGGCGAACGTATGGAGGATTACAGATAATCAAATTAAATTTTTCACTCTCATTCAGTGGTGAAGCCACCTTTGTAAAATCATTTAACTGATAATCAAGAATACTTTTCGACCATAGATTAAGAGCTGGTTTACCATAATGCTCATCTATTTCATATCCAGTAGCAGCTTCAATACATGTAGACGAACAAACATTATTATTTAGCGCACTGAAGAATGAACCAGTCCCAATTGCTGGATCGAGAAAGCGAATTTTTTCACTAGCTGGCATTAACGTTAAAGTGTTCCGAAGAATATCATTAGCCAGAATCATCGGTGTCGAAAACTGCCCCAAAATATTGCGTTGTTCTTGGGTTTTGAGTAGATCTAGTTCCCGCTGAATAATCTGCCGCTGAGTTTCTATTTTCTCTATACATCTCATAATCAAAATCCAAATTGCGCTAAATCGTCAATCCGATGTTCCCAAACCCAATCGATACCTTCAGCCGCCTCATATCCCAAGTAACCAGAATCGAAATATCCACAGATAAATAAATCAAACGCAATCTTATTACCATAGGTTTTCCGAAGTTGTTGTATCTTGACAGCTTCTTCCTTTCTCCGCTTATTTGTATTGGTAAAGTCTCCGGCTGACTGTGCCTCAAATAGTGCTGGAAATTCACCTGATTGGGCATCTTTTCTCATGATTACCACATCAACGGGAATATTAACTTTCTTGCCACCATCCATCATAATTGGGACATTAAAACGAAATGAAAATGTACCCGCAGGCATTGTCAGGAAATCTTTAGCCTCGCCTAGAACAAGCTCTCGATAACCCCTTGCTTCCAGCCACGACTTAATTGCTGCAAGTTGGCGTTTTTCCTGAGCATTCCTAATAATCGGATTAGCGACGGCACCACACAATCGATCGGCTACAATTATTGATGCCCGATGAACCTCATCTTTTGTGCCATTATCGCTGCGCTGCTTCCACACAAAAATATCTGGATCTGCCATTTGCTCGATAATATCGCCGATTCGATTCAATTGTTCCATCAGTTCCACCGTCTTCATCGTTGGCGGAACGCGCTTCTCTTCCTCCATACTTTTGACAAGATTAGGCGAAACGCCTGCCAAACCAATTAGCCGATCTCTAGCAATCGGCGGACATGTCGCCATTCTGAGCATTGGCAATACCGACGGATTTAACTGCAATGTTTCAGGACGAATATTCGTCAAGTTTTCAGTGAGCTGTAGTGCCAGCTCCACATGTTTAGTGGTTTCGATCCGAGTTTCCCTAAATGCTCTGGGAGCGAAAGCCATAAACCATTCGTTGTAAAAATCAACCGATCTGGCAACATCAGCTTTCCATAAATCTACCTTGTCGCGATTGACTCCCACTAGTTACTCCTCAATCTAAATCGATCGCTTTTGACCTGAGCTTACCATTTACAGATCGTCTTTGTCTCAGATATCAGTCAATTGACACTCGATCGCAAACTCACCCAACTCCAACAACAACGCCAAACCGAAATCGACAACCTCATCATCCAAATCGCCACCCAACGCACCGAACTCCCCGCCGAACTTCCCGAACTCCCACCCGAATCCCAAACCGACGAATATCTCGCCTCCCTCCAATCCCAAATCCGCCTGCTCCAAAAACGGATGGAAGGGATGGAACCCGTCAACATGCTTGCCCTCGAAGCCTACGAAGAAACCAACAACCGCCTCCAAGAACTCAGCGACAAACTCGGCACCCTCGAAGCCGAAAGCATGGAACTTCTGCTCCGCATCGAAAACTTCACCACCCTGCGCTTCCAAGCCTTCAGCGTTGGCGTAGCCTCTGCCTGCGCAGAAGCCTTTGATGCTGTCAACCTCAACTTCCAAGATATCTTCGCCGAACTCTCTGACGGCGACGGCTTCCTCCAATTAGAAGATCCCGCCAACCCCTTTGCTGGCGGTTTAAATCTCGTCGCCCACCCCAAAGGAAAACCTGTCCAACGTCTGTCCTCGATGTCTGGGGGCGAGAAATCTCTCACTGCGCTCAGTTTTATCTTCGCCCTCCAACGCTGCCGCCCATCGCCCTTCTATGCCTTCGATGAGGTCGATATGTTCCTCGATGGGGCGAATGTGGAGCGGCTATCGAAGATGATTCGCAAGCAAGCCAATCAAGCCCAGTTTTTGGTAGTGAGTTTACGTCGTCCGATGATTGA
>JANNDL010000030.1:0-32937 GCA_031387665.1 Chamaesiphon sp. OTE_75_metabat_95
GTTGAGCGGAGTCGAAACCACAACTTAGGGTATATTCATTCCGGGGAATCACCTTATTTAGATTTTGAATTGGTGCCAAACTATCTCTTTCAGTGGTTGATTTGTTAATCATTAGCCAAATCTTGTTAACTATTAGCCAACCACACCCCAGAATTGCGACAAGTGCAAACCACCACAGCACTGGATTGCCCATTGCTTGAACATTGTAATAATAGCCTGGTTTATACTCTTTAAAATAGTAGGCAATCGGACGCATTAGTAGCGGCCAAGTATACCAATTGGCGCAGTAAGGATGAATGCCAGCATTATTACCAACTTCTTTGTGATAGTTGAGAATTGCTAACTGAACATCAATAAAATTTGGGATAGGATTCTGAATTAGATGGGGAATCCATAGCAGGCTATAAGTGACAAGCGGAAGAATTACTAGACTTAGGATGATTTCAACTTTCCGAATTTGTACTAATCTATTTAACAGTGAATTAGCATTAATCTCATTCGATCGATCTGGTTTAATAACTTGCCAGATTTCCCCTCCAATTATGAATAGATAACTGCTAACTAAAAATGGCAGTCCATTCCATTTACAAGCGATTGAAGCTCCAAAAGAGATTCCTGCACCTGCTAATAATAGTTGAGAATATCTTTCACGCCTATTAATAGCTAATAATACTAGTAACTGTCCTAGAAGTCCGAAAAAAATCAAGAATATATTATTCAGTGCATAGCGAGAATCAATCAAAAACAATCCATCTAAACTAATAAATAAAGCAGCCAAGAAAGCATAGCTAATTCGCTGACTTAGTTGGTAAGCTAATCCAGCGACTAGGGGCGGAATTAGAGAGCCAAACAAAGCATTTATCCAACGATAGCTGAAAGTTGAATGTAATGAGCCTGTGAGCGTATTTGTGTGATCCTGACCGATGGGCAACCTGTCACCAATCCAAATCCCGATCGCAATCAGGTATTGACTCAATGGTGGATGAGAATTAAAGAATTTTGTATTGGTGAGATAGTTATTTGCAAATTTAGCATAGTAAACTTCATCAAAAACTAGCTCATTAAATCGACCTAGCTCCCAAAATTTCAGTATTGCTGATAATATACAGACAATAACTACGCCACAGAATGCAATCCTTCGGTTGCTAACTGTATCTAAATTTACTGACATTAATTTATTTAGATTGTAACTGCCAAGGTAGTTGACGGTATTTAAGGTAATAGCCAGCGCAGCTAATTAAAATAATCAAAACTGCACCAATGCCTAATGGATTGGGCAACCAAAATATTGCGTCAAGATGATTTAGTTCACCAGGCTTGAGTTGCCACTGTACTTGATTTTGATTTTGTGCTTTTACCCCGACAAGATTTTTAGGTGCATCAGTATTTTTCACACCCCAAGGGCTTTGGAGCCTGAAATTTAGATCTACAAAATTTTGAGCTGAAAGATTAGCTTGTGAATTGTTGGCCTGTAGTGCTAGAGAACGCAGATCGATATCATAGATCAGTTGATTTCTGACTGCTACTAAGAAGTTGCTCTGATTAATTTTCATGTGCGCGTTGAACTTCGATTTAGCTTCTGTGCCTGCTGGGGTGGGATTAAAGTATCGATCGATCTTTGAGACTAGTTCCTGAGCGTTATTAAATGGGATAATGACTTTGAATTCTCGATCGCTAATTCGCTCCAGGGTACCTTCGGCTGCTCTTGTCCGTTGTGCGATACTGGCTACCCAGGTTTGGACAGCTTGTTGATTGAAGCTATTAAGTTGTTCGCCGAGCTGGATATGTTCGACAATCTCACCATAGTTGAGGCTAGAAAAAGTCACCCCAGTATCATACTTGACACAGCCAGATAAACCGATCGCGATCGTGCAAAATAGGATTGCCAATCGTCGATGAATCAGACTCAGGCACCAATCAGTAATTTTGACTAGTTTATCTGCGGCAATAAAAGTTCTCATAAAAAATGTTTGGGAAGTCCCAGCCAGCTATTCCTGGGTTTAGTTTATCATGCTATACTGAGGGGCTTTGCCACTGCTAATCGACTCTGCTCTATGAAAGCTCAAACCATCGCCCGTGAGTTAGCCCTGCTAGCTCTCCCCCAGTTATCAAAGGCGCAAAAGAAGCTAGCGCAATCCCAACCGCGTGAATTGCAGTTGACGCTGGAAGAGATGATGGTTAAGGCAATCTCGACGCTCAGAGAAGAAACTCAAGAAGCATTGGAAGCCGCCACCGCAGAGCTACAGCGTAGCAACGATCGACTGCTCAATAGTCAAACCAGAGCTAGTGACATTGAGGGTGCTAGACTGATGACCACAGACGCGATCGAATTGGTGCAGTCAGCCATCAATCGTCTGGGACATGCGGTAGAAATGCCAGAACTGATTAATAATTTTAATCGTCCTGATGTGCGTAACTATGCCCTTCAGCTATTAGTCAAGGCTACAGAAGAGTCAGACGATATCGATCTACTTCTGGGTAAGAGCATTGTAGATTGGCAGCTAGGACGATTGCCGAAGATCGATCGAGATATTCTCAGACTCGCAGTAGCTGAAATCGTCTATCTAGGCTTGGAAGAAAGAATTGCCATTAACGAAGCCATTGAGCTGGCAAAGCGTTACAGCGACGACCAAGGACGGAAATTAATCAATGGTGTCCTGCGGCGCGTTACCGAGCAGCTAAAGCCAGGTACAAAAGTCGAAAGTTACGAGTAGACCCACATTTTGTACCAATACCTACCGACTATTACTAAGCGCAGATCTTAGGGTACCCATGAAGGGCACCCCTACAGATAATTTGTATGGGTGCCCCTTGTGGGTACCCTGGATCTACGGTTAGCACTAGGATGTTCAAACTGGTGCAAGATGTGAGTAAAACAATTTAAACTCAGAATCAGATACTAAATCTAATTCACTCCAAACTCCAAACTCCCCGCTCCTCGCGCCCCCTTTCTAAGCAACTACAATAACTCACAACTCACTAACCCGTTATGGTTTTCGATTGGTTTCGTCGGAAGTTTGATAAGCCTGAATCTGAATCAGTTACCGATACCGAACAGGTAATAGAACCTGTTGTCGAGGAAGAGGCAGAAATTGTTGTCCCAGCAGCAGAGCCAGAACCCGCCAGCGAAGAAGTTGCGACTGATTATTTAGCTTGGGCAAAAGCAGCCTATCAAAATATTCAGCAGCAGGAAGCGGCGGCTGTTGTGGTTGTGGAGCCGGAATCGCAGCCAGTGACGGTAGCAACCATCGATGCCAACGCTGATGAACTTGAAGCCGAGACAGCTAGTGCTGCGATTGAGCCAAAGATTGCAGCATCTGACAGCGAAGTTGAGGCAGCTGAAGAGCCAGAAGTAATCCTAGAAAATGAAGAGAGTCTGCCCATTTGGGCACGAGATGACCGTCAGCAGCGCATAGAACAGCTCAAGGCTACAGCAATCGAAACCGAGGAACCAGCGGTACCAGCGGCGGATGTAGAGCTAGATGATGATTTCTTGTGGTCGGCGAGAGTGCTGGCCGATCGAGGACGGACACCAGAGCAGGTATCATTAGACGAGATCAATTGGCTCAAAAAGCTGCGTCAGGGATTGGACAAGACACGACGCGGATTTGTCAATCAACTTAAAGCCCTAATTGGTCAAGGACCACTCAATGCCGATGCGGTAGAATCGATCGAGACTTTATTACTTCAAGCTGATGTGGGTGTCGAAGCGACTGACTATGTAATCGAAACCTTGCAGGCAAAACTGCGCCAGGAATCCTTACCACCAGACGAAGCTGTGGCTTATCTCAAGCAGATACTGTGTGAATTGCTCGATAAACCCTTCCAATCAAATTACAGTGCAGAATTTTTACCTGCGCGGGAGCAGCTCAATATTTGGCTGCTAGTCGGAGTTAATGGAGTAGGCAAAACTACCACCATTGGTAAACTCGCCCACATGACCAAATCATCAGGCTATCAATGTTTGATTGCGGCTGGAGATACCTTCCGCGCTGCCGCCGTCGAACAGGTAAAAGTTTGGGGAGATCGGAGTGGGATTGAAGTCATCGCCAATCCAGGTCAAAATACCGATCCTGCTGCTGTTGTTTATGATGCAATTAGTGCAGCCGTTGCGAGAGGAACTGAGTTACTATTAGTCGATACCGCCGGAAGATTGCAAAACAAAAAAAATCTGATGGATGAGTTGAGCAAAGTCCGCCGGATTATTGATAAACAAGCAAATGGTGCCCAAGTTGAGTCTTTATTGGTACTTGATGCTACTCTAGGACAAAACGGTCTGCGTCAAGCCCAAGTATTTGCCGAAGCTGCTAAGTTAAGTGGTGTGGTATTGACTAAGCTCGATGGTACTGCAAAAGGTGGTGTTGCACTGGCGGTAGTTCAGCAACTTGGCTTACCAATTCGGTTTATTGGTGCTGGCGAAGGAATTGAAGATCTTCGACCATTTTCTAGCTATGAATTTGTCGAGGCGTTATTAAGTGGTTAGGCATTACCCCGTATGAATTATGAACCGAAAGTTATGTCAGTACTCGCGCTCCAAGAATTGGTAGCGCATCTCCATCGGCAACAGAAAAAAACCCACGAGCTACTGAGTAATTTAGGTTTTGCACTCCGCAGTTTCAAAAATCTCAATCAATTTTTGGAACTAATTCCACTAATGGTGACACGGGTTACTGATGCCGAAGGTGGAGCAATTATTCTATTCAAAAAAACTGGACAGTTGCAAATCCAGCAGTTGCACTGCCAAGGTGAAGATAATTGTGACGATCTCCGGCAGCGAATCGAAAGATCGATTTCCCAAACGATTGCAAACGTCTCGGAAGGCAAAGAGACTAGTTTTCACACTGATTTTTGGGAGAAATTGGAGAGTAGAGTCGAGCTGGATCTTGATTATCCAATCAAGGTTTTCAGAACGCCAATCTTACTAGGAACTGGAGAACGTGGCAGGTTATATGTGTTCTCCCAAAATCCTGGCTATGAGTGGACAGAAGATCGCCAAAAACTATTACAATTAGTTGCCGATCAAACTGCTGTAGCAATTCATAATGATGAATTAACGGTAGAATTGAGACGGAAAGAACGACTCGATCGAGAATTAGAAATCGGTGCTGAAATTCAAGAACGTTTATTACCAAAAAAGTTTCCAGATATTCCTGGATTGGAAATAGCCGCTTGCTATCTCAACGCCAATCATGTTGGCGGGGATTATTATGACTTTATCCCAGCTAATTATGATAGGCTTGCTGACGAGCAAAGCAACATTAATAACACGAATAAATGGAGCATCGCCATTGGGGATGTCATGGGCAAAGGTGTCCCTGCTGGACTGATTATGACGATGACACGGGGGATGCTCCGCGCCGAAGTGCTCAATGGTCACTCACCTGCCATGATCCTTGGGCATCTAAATCGGGTGATGTTTGAAGATCTCGAAAATTCCAGTCGGTTTGTGACGCTATTTTACTCCGAATACGATCCCATCACCAATATCCTCTCCTATACCAATGCCGCCCACAATCCGCCCCTGTACTGGCAATCAGCTACAGATACAATCCTGCAACTGGATACCAAGGGGGCATTGATTGGACTAGAAGCCGATTCACACTATGAGGAGGCATCTGTCCAGCTCCAGCAAGGCGATACGATTATTTACTACACAGACGGCTTTACGGATGCTGCCAATCAGGACGGGGAAAGATTTAATGAGGAAAATCTCATCTGCACCGTCCATACCGCCTGTAAACAGCAGCGAACATCTCAAGCCATTCTTGACTTCATTGTTTCGACTCTCGATACCTTCACAGGCAACGACAAGGCAAATGGGGATGATATGACGATGGTAGTGATTAAGGTTTCGTAGGGTGCGTTACTGCGTTGGCGTAGCCTACCTTCGGTAATAGCATAACGCACCATTCATAGGGCAAATGGGGATGATATGACAATGGTGGTGATTAAGGTTTCGTAGGATGCGTTACTTTAATTTGATAATCCACTCTCTTGCTTGGTGGTATCCGCCGAGATCCTTTTGCTGTTGAAATAATTTGGCAGCTTGGTGAAAGTCTACCTTGGCACCAGAACGATCGCCAAGATCGTGTCTGCCGATGGCTCGGTTATAATAGGCATCGGCAAAATTGCGGTTACAACGAATTGCTCGATTGAAATCGCGAATTGATTGAGCTGGCTTGCCAGCCATCGCATTGACATTGCCCCTAGCATTGTAGGCATCGGCACTGTTTGGATCGAGTTCGATGGCTCGATCGAAATCCTTAATTGCACCTGTGAGATCGTCAAGCATCGCTCGACTAAAACCGCGATTGCTATAAGCCTCAACCCGATGTTCCACAGGGAAAGCTTTATTAACGGGATAAGTATTGAGAAACTCGGTATAGTCCGCAATCGCACCAGCATAATCTTCCTGCTCCTGCTTTCTTGCCGCCTCCTTTAGTAAATTGGGGCTAGTGAGGTTCGGGATCAGTTTTAACTGTTCAACTTGAACTTTGAGCGTATAACCCAACGCAGATTCGACTTGACTCAGCTCCAATCCACTGGTTAGAGCGATGAGAGTCACAGCCGTTTGAATAGATTTCATATACTTCCAAGTATTGAATGCTTGTACCACATCTTAACTAATTTTTCGCCGATCGCAATCCCCCTTCATTAGTGTAATTTACTGTAGGCAATGGAAAATTCAAGCATTCTGGGTCAACTTAGTGTGAAAACTGAGCAAAAGAGCGAGATGCAGCATATAATATGATTATCCAGGATGGGTACTAAACCTGGCTAAAAATCCGCTCACTGTCTACTAATGGTGAAGAGGATCGAGTATTAACCGTCGCAACATTCGATCGATAAACCCATATAATTATTAATATTGGTGAAGAATTTGCAACATACTGGGAAAGCGCAGCCGTTATGGGTCGATTAGGGGTTTTATTACTGAATTTGGGTGGGCCGGAGCAACTATCGGATGTGCGACCGTTCCTATTTAATCTGTTCTCCGACCCCGAAATCATTCGGATTCCGATTGCGGCACTCCAGAAGCCCCTAGCTTGGATTATTTCAACTTCCCGCGCCAAGAAATCGCGCGCAAATTATCAGAAAATCGGCGGTGGCTCCCCTCTGCGACGGATTACCGAAGCCCAAGCACGAGCACTAGAACAGCAATTGGTCGCCCAGGGCGAAGATGCCAAAGTGTACATTGGGATGCGCTACTGGTACCCATTTACCGAAGACGCTCTAGCGCGAATCAAGAAAGACGGCATCGAGCAACTAGTAATTCTGCCGCTGTATCCCCAATTCTCAATTAGTACCAGCGGTTCCAGCTTCCGGCTGATCGAAAAAATCTGGAAAGAAAATCCTGAGCTTCAACCGCCACAGTACACCGTTGTTGCCGATTGGTATCAAGAGCCTGGTTATCTCCAAGCGATGACAGATTTGATTGGCGCGGAAATCGATAAATGCCCAAATCCCGATCAAGCACACGTATTTTTTAGTGCTCATGGTGTCCCTGTCAGCTATATTCAAGAAGCTGGCGATCCCTACCAGTCTGAGATTGAAGACTGCACCAAGCTGATCATGCAGACATTGGGGCGCAAAAATGAGCATTCCCTCGCCTACCAGAGCAAAGTCGGGCCAGTCGAATGGCTGCAACCCTATACAGAAGATGCGATCGTTCAATTAGCAGATCAAGGTGTTGATGAGCTAGTCGTTGTCCCAATTAGCTTTGTCTCCGAGCACATCGAAACCCTCGAAGAAATCGATATTGAGTATCGAGAAATTGCCGAAGAAGCAGGCATCCACGTCTTCAATAGGGTACCTGCACTAGACATGAACCCCGTTTTCATCCAAACACTGGTCGATCTAGTCCTCAGAGCGGCAGCAGCCCCAAGTCTGGATCTCGATCGAGTTACCAAGATGAAGAAGAAGATCAAGATGTATCCCCAAGAAAAATGGGAGATGGGTCTGACCAATGCGGCGGAGGTCTGGAATGGTCGTCTGGCAATGCTAGGCTTTATTGGCGTGATCGTTGAGATCTTTACTGGACGTGGGCCATTGCATTTGTTTGGGATTTTGTAGGGTTGCGTGGATCTACCCACCCCGCCCTCAGTTCGGCTCTGCTCACTGAGCGAAGTCGAAGTGCAAGGGTATCTGCTCCCATAGTTCCTTCTTTTAAGCAGTCATCGCGAGCAATTACAGATGAATATTCAACGGTGGATTGCGCGACGACAAGGACAGTGGCAAGAATTTGAGGAATTGCTCCAGCGGGCAGAACAGCGGGGAGTTAAATCTTTGAGTGCGAAAGAGATTGGTACTCTGGCTAGCTTGTATCGATCGATAGCGGCAGATCTGGCGCGGGCAAATACCAATCAAATTGGTGAAACGATTGTTCAAGAGCTACAGGCTTTGACTACACGGGGTTACAGTTTGATTTATCGGGGTTCTAGACGACAGGAACTCAAAGAAGCAATTGATTTCTATCAGTGGGGTTTGCCGCAGGTATTAAGGGATACTTGGGGCTATACGGCAGTTTCCTTCGCGCTATTTTTGGTGGGTGGGCTGATTGCCTGGTGGTTTGCTTGGCAAGATGCCAGTTTTATGTCGCTGGTGGTGCCGGAGAGTATGATCGAGAAGGTGCGCGATCGAGGTCAGCTCTGGATGGGGTCAATTTTGGGCACAGAACCCTTTGCAGCGACTAGTATTGCTATAAATAACCTGACGGTTGCTTTTCGGATGGTAGGCGGCGGAATTCTGGCAGGAATCTGGACAATTTACGCGCTGTTTTATAATGGGCTGCTAATTGGGGCTGTTGCTACATTAGTTGGACAGAATGGGTTAGCTTATCCATTCTGGGCATTTGTCTTTCCCCACGGTGCGCTGGAATTACCCGCGATTTTTATTGCAGGTGGGGCGGGATTATTGATTGCGCGGGGGCTGGTATTTCCAGGTAGATATCGGCGGCGGGACGCACTGCGGATCTATGGTTTGCAGGCGGCGCAGTTGGTGATGGGGGTTTTCCCGATGCTGTTGATTGCGGGCGCGATTGAGGGGTTTTTCTCACCGCAGGAAGTGATTCCTAGTCCGATTAAATATCTGGCGGGGACTGGTTTATTTATTTTGTTGATTCTTTACACGCTACGTCGGCAGAGTGATACGGATCTGTAGGGGCGGGTTTATGCTAGAAATTTTTGCTTTCACCTGCAACATTAAAACAAACCCGCCCAACCACACGAGTAATGTTCGAGTAGTTGGGCAGGTTTGCCTTAGTTTCATTCTAGAGATATCAGAAACCCGACTTTTCCAAAAAAGTCGGGTTTCTTGCCGAGGGGACAGCCGTCGCAAATTAGTCCGCAGTAGCAAGTTCGCTATCGTTGCGATTGCGCTTGCGAGTCAATAGGTTGAATAACTGAATCCCAATCGCCTTGATTAGATTACCTTCCAATTCATTGAACATGACCATGTTCATATCAAAAGCAGCATTGGCTTCATCGACAACCTCATCCAGCTTGGCTTCTGGAATAGGTAAATCGTTCATTACCTGACGATAGTTATTTTTGAACGCCTTCTCATCTGAAATTTGCTCAAACTCATAGAAAGCCGTGCCTTCGCCATCCTGAAGATTCATCGCATTCACCGCGATTTTCTTGAGAATTTGACCACCGGAGAGATCGCCCATGTAGCGGGTGTAGAGATGCGCTACCATCAGAGCGGGATCTCGATCGGCAATTTCATGAATGCGGGCGATATACTTTTTAGTAGCCTCAGAGGGAGCTACTTGTTCCTTCCAATTAGCACCGTAGTAGAAGGCTAAGTCTTGCTCCAGAGCGGCTTTGCGATCGAGTTCAGGGAAGAATATTTTAGATAAAATCGGATCTTCAGTATGCTTGTGCATCTCCTCTTCCATCGCCGAGTAGACAAAGTAGAGATTATTGACTAGCTTGCGGTAGGATTTCTTCTCAACGGTGCCTTTGAGGAAGCAGGCGATGAAACCAGTGCTCTCAGCCATACTATGGGATTTTTTCGTACCTTCACGGAGTTTAGTAGCTAGATTAGAAGTCATTATTAAAAAATTTCCGAATATATATACCAACTAATCTAGTTAGCTTAAGATAATTTGATGAGAATTTCCATTAAGATTCATGACAAGCACTACATGCTCACACTGATATGGTACCCGATCGAAATTATTTGATTAAAGTTTTTCTCAGTTAGTTAGCATATTTTAATAATTGGTGAGATTGAGACTAGGAAAATTCGGGACTAGATGGCTGGTATGATTGCTGATAGGCGATTTTGATTAGTCAGCCAAACGATCGAACACTTAAATCACGCAGTCGGTTTCTTGAAAGCGAGGAGCGGGGGGCGGGGAGCGGGGACTAGATGGAGATTAAATGATTAACAGCTTATTAGAACCTAAATATAAAAATATCTATGAAAATTTTATTTGTCGCGGCAGAAGCTGCACCGATTGCTAAAGTCGGGGGAATGGCGGATGTCGTCGGCGCATTGCCCAAGTTTCTGCGAAAAATGGGGCATGATGTGCGAATTTTCATGCCCTATTATGGCTCACTGGTGGGGAAGCTGGACATTCCCTATGAGCCTGTGTGGAATGGCTACGCGATGTTCAATCATTTCTCTGTCTACGAAACAGTGCTGCCAGGTACCGATGTGCCGCTGTATTTATTTGGACATCCTGTGTTCGATCCGCAGCGGATTTATGGCGGCGAGGATGAAGACTGGCGATTTACGTTTTTTGCTAATGGCGCGGCAGAGTTTTGCTGGAATTATTGGAAGCCAAATGTGCTGCACTGCCATGATTGGCATACAGGGATGTTGCCTGTGTGGATGCACCAAGATCCCGATATTAGTACGATCTTCACGATTCATAATCTCGCATATCAAGGGCCGTGGCGATGGTATCTAGAAAAAATCACCTGGTGTCCGTGGTACATGCAAGGACATAATACGATGGCAGCGGCGGTACAATTTGCCGATCGAGTTAATACAGTTTCGCCCACATATGCCGATCAGATCAAGACGATCGAGTATGGTGAGAAGATTGAAGGCTTGTTATCATTTATCAGCGGGCGACTGTCGGGAATTGTCAATGGGATCGATACGGAAGTATACGATCCAGGTAATGATAAGGCGATCGTCAAGACCTATACTACCAAAACAATCGCCGATCGCAGTGCCAATAAAGTTGCTCTCCAGAAAGAGCTGGGTTTGACGGTAAATCCCGATGTCTTTACCGTGGGGATGGTATCGCGACTGGTAGAGCAAAAGGGATTGGATCTGATGCTCCAGACACTCGATCGATTTCTCGCCTATACTGATGCTCAGTTTATCGTCTTGGGTACTGGCGATCGTCAATATGAGAACCAATTATGGCAGCTAGCCTCCCGTTATCCTGGGCGGATGGCAACTTACCTGATGTACAACGAATCCCTGTCACGGCGGATTTATGCTGGCTCTGATGCCTTCCTGATGCCTAGTCGGTTTGAACCTTGCGGCATCTCCCAGATGTTAGCGATGCGCTATGGCTGCGTGCCGATTGTCCGTCGCACAGGTGGATTAGTCGATACCGTCACCCACCACGATCCACAGAATCAGAAGGGTACAGGCTATTGCTTCGATCGATATGAGGCTCTAGATCTCTACACCTGTATGGTACGCGCCTGGGAAAGCTTCAATTACAAACCTCAATGGCAGGCTTTGCAGCAACGCGGCATGGAGACTGATTTTAGCTGGGACAAATCAGCCAAGGAATATGATACTCTCTATGCTTCCGTTGTTGAAGGATGAGTAACTGTTACTGTCATAACCCCTGTGGGTTAATTGTGAAGCAGGGCGGATTAGAGTTGTCAGCAGAGAATGCCTGAAACTCTAGATTTTAGTCATCAACCGCCCCGCAGATAAATCGCGGGCTACCTCAATTTAAGTCCACTTAAGTGGACTTTAGCTACTAGCCCGCACTTTAGTAGCGGGTGGTTAATAAATTAGTAATGTGGCAAGATGTGAGGTAAAATCAGTCAATCAAGCCTGATTCTCTTGCCTTTTTTAATGTCACTACTCTCAAGTTGACATTATCATTATAAACTTCTAACACATCTTGCAATTTCGTCCAATAGTGCCGCACCGCACGTTCAGTTACATTTAGCTGTTCAGAAATAGCCTTATCCTGCAATCCTTGAGCAGCAAGCTGTAATGTACTCAGCCATTCTGGTTTGAGTTCCAATCCTTTTCTAATCTCTTTAGTGAGAGTGATACCATCGATCGCATACTGCATTCGTCGCTGGACTTCAGATGGTTCTAGAGCTTTATCTGCGATCGTAAACCCACCTTGATGGTTGTCGATTTGATGTTTTAATTGGACTAGCACTTTGACACTACTGCTGTAAATCATCAGATTGAGATCTGGATATAACTTCATGATCTCTCTCAATATATCTATCCCTGTTTCGGATTTAGCAATGTCGCCACTTTTCAGAGGAATGGATAGATCTGCGAGTACTAATTTCCAATTTTTATTCGGAGCTGCTAATTCGGCGATCGCATTAATAGCAGTAGCTACTGTTGTTATTTCGGCACTGGGGAATTGAGCCTGTACTAATAGTTTGATGCTGCTCAACATCAACGGATGATCGTCAATAATCAAGATATTCATAGTGCCATGATTATTTAACCGTAATAGCTTGATCCCAATTTATCAGCGGGGCATTGACAATATTGTCCATTAAGTCTCGATCGACTTGTTGCCCGCCTGATGATGTATATTTAACATCTTCAGACTCAAATAGTAAAGATTTAAAACTAGCTGCTAACTGAATATTATTTGGTTGCTGTTGACGGAGCGCGATCGATTCAGTTAGTAACTCATGCCAAATTCCATTTTTGGCGTAGAATTGCAATCGTTGGATTGGTTGTTTAATTGGATCTAGATTGGAATTTTTTTCCTGCTGAACATAGCCAGACAAAACTTGCGGACTGCTACAGCCAACCTGTTGATAACTGAACTCCCAGCGATAAGTACCTGCGGTGAGAAATTGACCTTGATAAGATACTGGTAATAATCCAGTTGCGATTTTTTGAGACTTAAGTGGTAGCTGGGTTGTCCAAATTTCTTGCTCAGTTATATCGGCTGAAGTTGTCGAGCGAAATACCTTAAATGTCAGAGATTGCAGATCCAGATCGCTCGGTGGTAAATAGAACCAAAAGGTGGGATTAGTTGAACCAGTTACACCGAGATTCGATCGAGGCATCAGCGCGACGATATCCGCCCCACAGCCTCTACTGCCAGCCACTCTTGTCCGTCGCTTGCCTGTCATCTCCAGCCTGGGTTGCTGCTTCTTTTCGCCACCTTTGAAGAAGAAGATTAGTTTGTCACTGGTATCAATCGGCTTTAGCTCTTTTGTTGGTGCCGCCGCTGTGGTGAGTGGATTGATTAATCCAGATCCAGAAATTGCGCCAATGGTAAAAATAGCAGTAACTAGCCAAAGATTAATTTTTTTAGTCATGCTGACGATCGGCTAAATGAGATAATTAGATGGGGACTTTGAAATAATTGTCTAGACAAGCGATGCTCCAATCATAGCTAAATTATATCTGATTAATCTCGATGCCGTATCTGCATCTACGCCAATCTACTCGCCCAAACACGCGCTATTTGGGATACCTGCTACTCCCGCTATTATTAACAGCGGGATTGCGGGAAAGTGGTGCAACCAAGCAATGGGATCTGCTGGCATTCGATCGATTATTAAGTCTGCGCCCGACTGAATCGATCGATAACCGGATTACGATCGTCACAATTGATGAGGCAGATCTAAATAAACAGCCGAACAAAAGTAGTATTTCTGACCAGAATTTAGCCAAGGCAATTAATCTGATTGCTGCTGCTAAACCTGCTGTGATTGGTGTTGATATTATTCGCGATGGCAAGATCGATCCTCAGTTAATCAAAGCTTATCAACAACATTCAAATCTGATCGGTTTGGCGAAAGTATTGCCACCAGATCCGCTCAAACCACCTTCAGGATTGACAGCAGATCGAATCGGGTTTGGGGACTATGAACCAGATCTTGATGGTGCAGTTCGTCGGGCGACATTAGCGATATTTGATGATAATCCATCGCCAAACCAAAACACCTACTCATTTGCTTTTCAAATTGCGCGGATCTATCTGCAACAGCAGCAGCAAAAAATTCAGATTGCCAGTTCACAATTAAATTTAGGATCGCAGGTAATATATCCACTCTCAGTCATTGATAATTCCGATCGATCTAAGTACTTTGATATCCTCGTCAACTATCGTCACATTTATCCCACGTTTCCGCAACTTAAATTAGTGGATATATTAGAGGGTAAAGTTCCTAATCTCCAAGACAAGATTGTGCTAATTGGTTATACGGCAACAACGAAGCAGGATTTTGTAAATACGCGGGTTGTGCCCAATCCTGAAATAAATGGCAATATCTACGGCGTTGAATATCATGGACACATTATTAGTCAACTGATTGCAACAACATTAGATGGCAGAAATTTTATTCAAGTCTTACCATCCTGGGGCGACTACTTATGGATGTCGATCTGGATTGCCAGCTTTGGGCTAGTGTTGAGATTAATCAAATCAAAAACAACTTTTCAACAGCTATTACTAATCAACATTGCTTACTTTAGTGGTATTTCATTGAGCGTATATTTTCTATTTATAGCTGGATGGTGGCTATCAATTAGCTTTACCTTCCTAACTATTTTAATAGTCTACATCCCGATCTTAATTTCCTTCTATCAGCGTGAACGATCGTTGATAGCAATCTCTGAACAACGCTATCAAGCAATCTCAGAAACATTTAATGCTATTCATAATGGTCCACTGCAAGAACTCAGCCTACTATCGCAAGCAGTAAAATCACGATCGATTAGCTTACCGGAGATCGATCGCAGCTTAGGACAACTCAATCAGCAGATTCGACAAATTGGTGAGTCGTTACGATCGAGTTCAGTCGAGGAGATTGAATCAGTATTAGTTTTGGGTGATGGAGCACAAGTCAATCTAAATATGCCTTTGAACGAGATTTTTTATGCGGTTGTCGATCGAGTTGCTTACAACAATACCTATCCAAATCTAACTAATCTGAAGACAAGAATAATTAATTTTGAACAAGTACCAAACGAACATAAATTAGGGATCGATCGCAAGCAACAATTGTGTCAATTTCTGGAAGAATCGATCGGCAATGTTGGCAAGTATGCCGAAGGTGCAACGAGATTGCAGCTAATTGGTAAGGTAGATGGAGATCTGTACCGACTGAGTATTGAAGATAATGGACGAGGGCAAATTTCTAGTCGAGTGGGTGAGGGTACAAAGGAAGCACAGCGGTTAGCGGCTAGTTTGAATGGGAGGTTTATTCGATCGCAAAATTTATCAGGTAATGGGGTGATTTGTTCGATCGAATGGAATTTCAAGTAGCAAATTCTATTGTCAATCCCAATAAATTTCTGCTAAATCTTTCAGGCAAATTAAAAATACTCGCGCGTTAGGAATATTGGCATATTCAAATGAATATTTACCTTTTCCAGACCACCATTTAGCATCCTGATGTTTGAATTGAAAAGTACCAGAACCTAACAAAATATCACGCATATATGGCACTAAAACTCTTCGATTGCCTTCTTTTTTAGTGACAAATTCTAGAAAACCCCGCCCTACACGCACTGCTTGCAATGAAGACGTAGCTACTAGAAATTCAATATAACCTTGACGCTCAAGTTCGCCATCTAAAGTTGATAATACGTAGCTACTCCAGACCAACTCAGAAACATTTGCAAAATACCAGGGATCGTTTTCTTGTGGTGGATTGTTCTCGCTACGATAGGTTCCACTGATTGCATGAGTGGAACCTGAATATTTTTTCCAGGTATATGTATAGCTTGTTCCTGAATAGATACCATTAATGTAATTTCTAGTAGTTTTGGTATGGAGACTATCAGCATCCGCAAACAACATGAAGCTCTCTTTGGGCAATACCGATCGTGATTCGGTCATTATGTAGCTAACGATTCCATCTGTACCTACATAGGAGCATGTATGTTCAAATTGTTGGGTCGCAGACCACACAAACACGCTCAAAATACTTGCTACGATGATTGCAAGAATTGGTCGATTTATCAATAACAGTAGTGTAAAGATGAAGCCACCAACGACAATTGCTAACAATGACGACACGATGACTGGTAGTGGCTTTGGTGTAGAAGTTTTGAACGTGGTGCCGATCGAAATTAACGCGCCAATGGTGTAGAAGTTTTGAACGTGGTGCCGATCGAAATTAACGCGCCAATTGTCGGCGGTGGTGGCATAAAAAAAACAGCATCAGCGGAGGGTAAGTTGCCAGAATGGGTGTTCAGATCTAATGATGGTTGCCAAGCAGTAGGGTTGATTTGAGTCACGCTCGTAATATAGTGATTTTCATTTTAGTAACTTAAAATAGTAGCTGTGTTTTGTGAAATGAAAAAGCAGCACGTTCAAGGTGCTGCTTATATTTACACCTGTTTGTAAAAGCTGACTTTAAACTGTTCTGAAATTTGTATTGACAATCAGATCGTTGAAATCTCGATCGCCACCACCAAACTGATCTTCCACAGCAAAGGTATTCGCTCCTGTTAACCGGAAATGGTCTAACTTGTCGGGGTTAGCACCGATATAGTTGAAGTAGGCATGGATCGCAGAGCCATCGCCACCATTGGTAGGATTTTTGGTGACGAAATCAGCTAACGAACCTTGGGCGACGACTACAGGGGCGTAGATGCGTCCACCAGGTACATCTAGACCAGACTTGCTATCGATTTTACCTGCTTGGATGACAGCACTTCTGATCGCTTCAGCAGCGTAGTTGGCATCACCAGGTTTGAGGATGGTGCCATTGGTGAGTTGGATCGCGCCAGTCAGCGCATCTGTCACCTGATAGAAACCGATGTTGTTGGTATAGGCTGCGTCGCCTTTGGTAGTGAGATCGACTTTGAGGGCTGTGCCAGCGTAGTCAGTCAGATCGATAATCCGTCCTTCGGCTAGTCCTTGGGATTTGGTACCAATTGCCCCTGCCGCAGTGGTGGGGAAAAGGTTGGGTGTGGGTGGATTTGATGCGGTTGGAGTTGAGATTGCGGGATTAGTTACATTAGCACCAACAATTGTTGTTGCGCCAGTGATTGTCTTGATGCCCAAGATTCCCTGACCGATTGTACCTGCGCCAGTGGCAGGATTAATTGAGATCTTGGTACCCGTACCGTCGGACTTGTTGCTGATTCCGGTGAGTTGACCATTTTCAAACGCGAGAGCTGTTAAACCTGTAGATCCGATCGAACCGATCTTACTCGCTCCAGCCGGATTGCCGATCGGAATTTGCCAGAGATCATCGCTAGTAGCAGTACCTGCTGCTGTAGCTAAGAACCGACTATTCGCCGCATCATAGACAAAATCATCTCCGTTAATTACAAATCCTGTCGGTAGATCGCCGACTAGAGTAGCAGTATAGTTAGCAGTGATGTCAATAGGTGGGGTTGAAGTATCGATCGTGTAGAGTTTGCTGCCAGTCGCGGTTTTGGCAAGTGCATAAAGTTGCTCATTAGCATATTCGATCGCACTAATCGGACCGACCGTTCCCTTGATCCCAAATTGACCAACAGGACCTTGAATCGTACTAAGTGCAAGGATTCCATTGGCAGGGACAATTTGATCCCGCTCATTTTTACTCGGATCGATCCGAAGTAAAATATTGCTACTAATTCCATAAAACTGACCGTTGGGTGATAACGCAACATCCGTCATCAGAGCACTACCGCTTGCCAACGAAAAAAACTTACCATCAGCACCGACTGTCCCTACGCTAACAGTCTCGAAGCCCCTGCTGACTTGAGCACTATTAGTACTAATAATCGAGGTTGCTTTACCGCCATCTGAAGTTGACAAGGTATAGTTGCCAAGATCGTTACCCTTCGCAGTGCCAAAGAAACCGTCACCGCCACCATTGATCTCAACTTGATATTTAATGCCAGGAAAGGTAGTCGCATTAAGAGAAAGCTTGCCAGCTCCAAAATCATCTAATTTGAAATCAACAATCTCGTTTGTTGTGGCATTTCGGAGAATCACCTCAAAAGATTTGCCAATATCGCGAGTGGCGGTGATATTTACCTGTCGATAGTCATCTAAACCTGTAAATTCGTATCGATCGAAAGAGTAACCACTACCGCTATATTTGCTATCGTCACTGGTTAGCGATCCATTAATAGTTTGACCTAATCCGATACTTGCCATAATTAATACCTGAGATATTGGTTACTTATTGAGTTAATTAAACTTGGGAATAAAAATAAATTAGTGTGTACTGTTGATGATTAGTATAGAAAATAACTTTGGCTGAAGTCACGATAGGTTTCTGCACAGCCACACGTACTTAACTACGCCACAAATTACTGAAAACGATCGAGCCGCACGGAGAAAAGTACGTAGTTCTAGCCTTAATCATGACCTCTGAGAGCGAAATTGAGAGCTAAAATAAAAGTATCCCCGCTAGCGACCAACTAACGGGGATACCAGCGGCTAGTTTGAAAAAGTGCTGCACTCAGGATTTCCCCAAGACAGCACTTTTTGCTCAGAACCGCATATCAACAAGATTACTCATCTAATATTATGACCCAATCATCAGAACCAAACGAAGATCGTCGAATAGATCGCCAACTACGAACCATTGCCCGTCGGGTTAACCGATTGGAAGATACTCAGGTAACTTGGGGTGAACTTAATGTCGAATTTGACCGCCTGTATGACGAAGTAGACGAACTCAAAGCAGAGGTAAAACAGCAATTTGCAGAGGTAAACACAAAGCTAGATATCATCATCCGCCAGATAACTGGAATAGGACAAGAGTAAACGTCAGAACATAAGTTACTACCCATTCATGTCGGGTGGGTATCGCTGGCTAGAAAGGTTTCAAGCCAGAAATATATTATGCCTAAAATTTTTCTGGCTGGCGATAGAATGCAACGGTTCATCATCGACCTTCCCGATTTTGATGAAGCTGGTAATGTAGTGATAGCAGGTCGCAGCGAAGGCGGGGCAAAACCCAATAACGGATGGTACAATCTTGGTGCCTGTCGTCACACTATTACAACCATGAGAGCCACCACAGTGATATTGCCTGCGATCGTTCTGGGCGTTTTAGCTCCCGTGAGTATTGTCAGTGCCCAAACCTATCAACCTTCAAATCGGCTGCCGATCGCAGATAATACGCTAGGTACTCAGGTTACGGGCAGTAATAATAACTTTGCGATCGCAGGTGGCGTGAATCGCGGTCAAAACTTATTTCATAGTTTTCAGGATTTTTCGGTGCCGACTGGTGGCGCGGCGACATTTATTAATCCAGTTGGCAATCAGTCGATTATTACTCGCGTCACGGGTAATTTGGGTTCAGATATTAATGGAATTGTCAATACTAATGGGGCGAATTTCTTCCTGATCAATCCGAATGGAGTTGTGTTTGGATCGAATGCTCAATTGAATGTGGGGCGGGTATTTGCAGCGAGTACGGCGAATGGAATCGATCTAGTTGATGGTGCAGGTAGGGCGATCGTATTTGGAACTAATCCGAGTGGTGACGCGCCGTTACTTGCTGTTAATCCAAATGTTTTGTTCAATGTTGCTCAGTTTAATCTCGGTGGTGGAACTGGTGAGATTAGGAATTTTGGGACGCTGCAACCTGGTAATCCCAATCAATATATTGGGCTGATTGGCGGGAACGTCAGTATCAATGGTGGACAGATTAATGCTCCAGGTGGGAAAGTCGAACTGGGAGGATTAGCAGCAGCAGGGCAGGTAGGATTTAGCACAGTCGGCGATATTCCGCGCTTGAGCTTTCCGGCGGGAATTGCTCGATCTAATGTAGCTCTCACCACTCAATCCACTGTCAATATTGCCGGAGCTGGGGGTGGCGATGTCGTCATCAATGCCCGCAATATCGCTCTATCAGGAGATAGCGTCATTCGAGCGGGAATCGAACAGGGACAGGGCACACCAACTAGTGTCGCTGGAACGGTTCGGCTCAATGCTACGGGTGGAATTGCGATCGATACCAACAGCGCGGTGGTGAATAATGTCCGCGTCAATGGTCAGGGTAAGGGTGGTGATATTATCATTGCTGCCGATACGTTGACGATCCGCGATCGGGGTTCGGCAATTCAAGCAGGTACTTACGGACGGGGCAATACTGGCGATATTCGGGTGAAGATTGCGGGGAGTACCGATTTCAGCGGTGCAAACGCGGGAATTAATGCGCTGGTAGCTAGGACTGGGGTGGGGAATAGCGGCAATGTGTCGATCGAGACTGGCTCTCTCTCTTTACGATCTGGTGCGAAACTCGCTGCTGTCACTACTGGGCAGGGCAACGCTGGCAATATCACTGTCAATGCTCGAAATGCAGTTTCCCTAGCAGGTGCTGACATTGCTAGTACGATGGAAGAGGGTGCAGGTAATGGCGGTAATATCGCCATTAAGGCGGACTCGATCTCCTTACGTCAGGGCGCGACGATAGCAGCCTCAACTTTCGCGACTGGTGATGCTGGCAATGTCACTCTAACTGCCAAAAATGGCATTTCGCTAGCAGATCCCAATACGACGATCTTCAGTGCGGTAGAGCCTGGGAGTAGCGGGAATGGCGGTAAGATCTCGATCGATGCCAAGTCTGTATCCCTAGTAAATGGGGCGCAACTAAACGCCGCAAATAACGGAAAGGGGAATGCTGGAAGTATAGCTATAGCTGCAACAGAGCTGGTTTCACTAACAGGTGCAAATACGATCCTTTTCAGCACCATCGAAGCGGGTGGAGTCGGCAAGGGCGGTAAAATCTCGATCGATGCTGGTAATGTTGCGTTGATCGATGGGGCGCAATTGAGATCCTTGTCGCGAGGAAAGGGCGATGCTGGGGATGTGAGCATTACCGCACGTCAGGCTGTGAAACTTACAGGGCAAAGGACGGCAATTTTTAATACCATCGAACCAGGTGGAGCGGGCACAGGCGGTAATATCACCGTCAATGCTGGCTCTGTGATGTTGAGCAATGGCTCGTTTTTGGCAGCTTCAAATAATGGTATGGGCAACGCGGGAAATGTCAATGTCAAAGCGACTGGATCTGTCGATATTATTGGCACCAAGAGTCCCAACTTAGTCGGTGGAATTTCTAGTTTAGTTAGCAACAAGACAGTTGGCAACAGCGGTAATATTACTGTTGATGCGCGGACTTTCAAGTTACAAGACAGTGCTGCTCTGATCGCTGGCAATCTCGGACAGGGTAATTCAGGGGCGATAAAAATTTCTACCGCTGATTCTGTCATGTTATCCGGTACGGGTGGCTTGTTCGTCACGACAGCCAGCCCTAGAGGTACTGGCGGCGACATCACGATCGCTTCACCGCAGATCGCCATCGATCGCAGCAAAGTCAATGCTGACTCGGTATCTGGCAATGGCGGTAATATTCGCATTGGCAACAATAGCAACTCACCCACAACGGATCTACTCTTGCTCCGACGCGGTGCCCAAATCGTCACCAACGCTAGCGGCACGCCCCAACAGGGTGGCAATGGTGGCAACATAAATGTCAACGCTCAGTTTGTTGTAGCGGTTCCTACCGAGAATAGCGATATTACTGCCAACGCTGTCAAAGGTGATGGTGGAAATGTAAATATCAATGCCCAAGGTTTATTTGGTACCCAACTTCGTCTGCGCCAAACTAGCAATAGCGATATTACCGCCAGTTCTGACTTGGGGCGAAGTGGCAATATTGTCATTAATACCCCAGGCATCGATCCAGGTAAAGATCTGGGCGAACTACCTGTCGTACCGACTGACGCGAGTAGGCAAATTTCCCAAACTTGTAATACCGATCGAGTGGATAATAAACTCTACATCACTGGCAACGGCGGACACCCACCAACTACTGACGATCTGCTGACTAATGATGTAATTTGGCTCGATGCTCGTGGGGTGAACGCTCCGACAGTGGCAAGTATTCAATCAGAAAAACTACCGCAACCTGCTGTTGGTTGGGTGTTTGATGGCAAGGGTAGGGTAACTTTGATGGCAAGTAAAGAGGGAGATGTAAGGACTAATAATGTTGTTTGTCCGAATCGGTAATTGGGCTACGATCGATAGTTTTAACCAAGTTTATTTATCATTTAATCATGAATCGCACTAAAATTTATTTAATAGCTATTATTTTTGGTGCGTTAGATATTTTACCTGCCCAGGCGATCGATTTAGGTATCAAAAATAATCTTCAAGGTACTGCTAATTCTACCAATAGCTCACTACTTAATGCAGCGCAAAATTTGAATCAAAAAGGAGCAGAATATCTAGCCACAGGGCAAGCAAAATCAGCTCTAGCCAACTGGCAACAGGCTCACAAAATTTATCTAGGACTAAAAGATCGAGAGGGAATAATTGGCACTGAAATCAATCAAGCTCAAGCGTTGCAATCGCTGGGTTTGTATCGTCAGGCGTTGTCAATCTTGCGATCGACTAAAACTCAGCTCCAAGCACAACCAAATTCAGCTCTGAAAGTTCGGGGATTACTGAGTTTAGGTAACACCCTCAAATCGCTGCGAGTATTAAATACACCAGCTAATAAGTCTAGACTAGACATCAATTTTGGTGCAAAAGAAATTCTAATTGAAGCGTTAAAGCTGGCGATCAATCTTCAAGATTCAGGACTAGCCGATCGGGTCGAGTTAAGTTTAGCTAATACACTAGAATCAATTGGTGATTCGGATACTAGGCAAGCAGCAATTCAAATCTATCAATCAGTTGCAACCAAAAGCAGTTCACCTCTATTGAGGATTCAGTCTCAGATTAATAGCTATCGACTGAATCCTCGCCAGAATCTAAACCCTTCGATATTTCTGGCAAATATTAGAAAAGAGTTAGATTTAGTTATCCCTAGTAGGAGCAGTATCTACACCTATATCACTCTAGCTAAAACAGTTCAAAAAAGTCAGTTAACTAAGACGAGCAGCCGAGACTTATCACTCCAAATCAGTGCGCTATTAACCACCGCAATTGCTCAAGCTCGAACACTCAAAGATGCTAGAGGTGAGGCTCAAGCGATCGGTACTTTGGGCAATTTATATCAGCAGGTAGGACAAGATCGAGATGCTCAAAAATTAACTAAGCAAGCTTTAGTTATTGCCGAGAGTTTGCAAGCTCCAGAGCTTGTTTATCGGCTTCAGTGGCAGCTCGGCAGGATTCTAACTGTTACTAATCCTCAAAATCATCAACCTGCAATCATCGCTTATCAACAGGCAGTTAGGCACCTGAAAACCCTCCGCAACGATCTCAATGCTAGTGATGCCGATTTGCAATTTTCTTTTCGAGATAGCGTTGAGCCAGTCTATCGTGAGCTAGTAGATTTATTACTTAGAGATGATGACAAAATTCTGGCAACTAATCTCACCGCTGCCCGCGACTTAATTGAATCACTCCAAGTAGCTGAATTGGAAAACTATCTCCGTCAAGGTTGCCTAGATACCTATACAGTTGAGCTAGCTAAAATCGATCGATCGGCAGTAGTTATCTATCCAATTATCTTACGCGATCGAGTCGCCGTCATCGCTGCAATTCCCAATCAACCTCTGCGCTACTATAGTCGATCGATCTCTGAAGTCAAGCTTAAAAATATCGTCGCCGGACTACGAGAACAATTAGATAACTCAGAATTTAATCTAGCTCAAGAGCAATTATTTCAACAGCAGTCTCGGCAAGTTTACGATTTACTAATCGAGCCACTAGCAAAAGATTTAGCAAAATCAAATTCCAAAACTCTAGTATTTGTCCTAGATGGAGTATTCAGAAATATTCCGATGTCGATGCTATATGATGGCAAGAAATATTTAGTCGAAAGCTATAATCTAGCCCTCACACCAGGATTGCAACTTGTACCGCCACAGAAAGATAATACTCAACCCCAATATCAGGCTTTACTAGGTGGAATTAGTGAAGAGAGACAGGGATTTAAGTCACTTACTGGCGTGAAACAAGAACTAGCGATGGTTAGTAGTTTGATGCCCAGTCAACAGCTAATTAATGCCGACTTTAATCAAACTAAATTCTCTACTAAATTAGTCGCAGATCGCTCGTCGATCGTTCATCTAGCTACCCACGGCGAATTTAGCTCCGATCCTGCTAAAACATTTATTCTCACCTGGGATAATCGCATCGATCTCGATAGGTTAAATAATCTGCTTCAAAGTCGTAACCTTGAATCTAATCAAGGCATTGACTTGCTGGTACTGAGTGCCTGTGAGACAGCAACTGGTGATAATCGCGCTACATTAGGATTGGCTGGAGTTGCCATTAAAGCCCGCACTAAAAGTACAATTGCTTCATTGTGGAAAGTAAATGACAAGGCAACTCAACTATTGATGGCTAATTTTTATCAGAATTTAGTTACTAAAAAACTCAGCAAAGCCGAGTCTCTAAAGCTAGCTCAACAGTCCCTACTTCAGCAGCCCCAATATCGTTCGCCTTACTATTGGGCAGCATTTGTATTAGTAGGCAATTGGCAGTAATGGTAGATTAACTAATAAACCTTACCAGAGAACTCCAGAGACACAGCTATCCGCACCACTCACATCAGTGATTAGTTTCATGGTACTTTCATGTTTTTTCAAGTTACCTTGATCTTTGAATAATTTAGCAGCAAATCTCCAATCGATTAAGGCTTCTTGCTCTCCATGTAAGTCTCGATAAGCGTAGCCGCGATTGGCATATGCTAGAGCAAAATCTGGCTTGAGTTCGATCGAATGATTATAGTCACAAATAGCACCCGCATAGTTCTTGGCTAAATAATGCAAAAAGCCGCGTCTGTAGTAAGCTATTTCTAAGCTAGGATCGAGTTCAATTGCATGAGTGTAATCGTTCATGGCACTTTTTAGATCGCCAAGTCGGTAGTATACACCCCCTCGATCGCAAAAAGTTAGTGCATTATGAAGATTGAGCTGAATTACATTGGTATATGCGATCAATGCACCTTGATAATCACGAGCCTTGTACTTCATTTGAGCTGACAATAATATGTCGCTATCTTGAGAAATTTTAGGAGAAAACGAGGTTTGTTGAGACATATTTGTATGTGGTATGCGAATTATTTATAATTTAGAGAGTGAGTACCACATTGGCTACCATAACCTCTAGAAATTCGATCTGACAGGGGGTCGATTAAATAGTTGATAATTAATAATTGATAGTTAAATTTCTGGATCTAGATCGCCGATTATTACCTAAAATGGCTTACCGTAACCCCACACCCACCGTCGATATTATTATTGAATTAATCGACAAACCCCACCGCCCAATTATCCTGATCGAACGCCTCAATCCACCCCACGGCTGGGCACTACCTGGCGGATTTGTAGATTATGGCGAATCCCTCGAAACAGCCGCAATTAGGGAAGCGCAGGAAGAAATCGGGCTAGATGTCCAGCTCCTCGAACAATTTCACGTCTATTCTGCACCCGATCGAGACCCCAGACAGCATACGATTAGTATTGTGTTTATCGCGACAGCAATGGGTCATCCGATCGCTCAAGATGATGCCAAAACCGTCCAGATCTGCGCACCCTGGGAAATTCCCCCCGAACTCTGCTTCGATCATGGTCAAATTCTCAAAGACTACCTAGAGTATCGAAATTATCATCGCCGCCCAGGAATTAGGCTGTAGGGTGTGTTACTCCGTTCGCGGAGCGTCTGCCGTGGCAGAAGGATAACGCACCAACATATCCAGTTTGTTACTAGTCCCCCAATCTTATCTTTGCCAATGTCAACTTCTCAACTCAATACCCTCCTCAACTCCATCAACCTTCCCGCCGACTGGATTGGCTGTCGAAAAGTGCGGGAAGTGAGCGTTGCTCGATCGGCACGAGACGGAATGCCCCAAAATAATAGCAAGAGCATTAGTGAAGGTGTGATGATCGAAGTCCTCGTGGATGGACAAATGGGTTATGGCGCGACGAATATCATTACCCCCCAGGGCGTTCAAACTGCGGCTACGGCTGCTTATCACCAAGCAATTGCTGCTAGTAAATATCGCAGCCACACCGTCACCACGACCCAACGACCCAAGGTAGTGGGGCAATACGTATCCCCCACTGTCAAACCATTTAACACCCTCAATCCTGGCGAAATCAGCGATCGACTCAACCAGATTTGTCACGCCCTCAAAGTTGGCGATAAAATCGTCCAGACTACCGCCAGTCTGTCCACTCGCGAACTCGAAACCTGGTTTGTGAGTAGCAATGGTTCAGATGTATATCAGAAATTCCTGCTGATGACCACGGATTATGCAGCTACAGCCCAGGATGGAGCCATCATCCAACGTCGGTGCGATCGAGGTGGACTCGCTAGGTGCTACCAAGGCGGGATGGAACACTTTCTCACCGCTGACTTGTGGGAACGGGTGCAACAAGTCGGCGAACAGGCACTAGAACTACTCACTGCGATCGAATGCCCCTCCGAAACCACTACCCTAGTATTAGCACCAGATCAGTTATTACTGCAAATCCATGAGAGCATCGGGCATCCCCTCGAACTCGATCGAATTTTGGGCGATGAGCGCAACTATGCGGGGGGCAGCTTTGTCAAACCCGCTGATTTTGGCAATCTTGCCTACGGTTCGCCCTTGATGAATATTACCTTCGATCCCACTGTACCTGGAGAGACGGCTAGCTATAGCTTTGATGATATTGGAGCTACTGCAACCAGAGAATATCTGATTCGGGACGGCATCTTAGAGCGAGGAATAGGCAGCTTGGAGAGTCAAGATCGATCGGGATTACCAGGAGTCGCCTGCGCTAGAGCCTGTAGCTGGAATCGTCCACCGATCGATCGGATGGCAAATATCAATCTTGAACCTGGTAGTAGCAGCTTTGAGGAGATGATCGGGGAGATCGATCGCGGTATATATATGGAGTCGAATAAATCTTGGTCGATCGACGATCGACGACACAAGTTTCAGTTTAGCTGCGAATACGCCAAACTGATCGAAAATGGCAAACTCACCACCACCGTTCGTAACCCCAACTATCGCGGCATCACCCCCCAATTCTGGGGCAATCTAGCCGCCGTCGGCAATGCCAGCACCTGGGAAATGTACGGTTCCCCCATCTGCGGCAAAGGTGAGCCAAATCAAGCCGTCTGGGTGGGACATGGCGCACCTGTAGCCGCATTTACCGATATTGAAATCTTTAATTAGTGAATAATTATTTGGGACTGTAGGGGCTGGTTTATGCAAAAAAATATCGATTGTAACGTTTGATATCGGACAAAACCCGCCCTCCACAACTCAACCAAAAACTGGAATCTCAACTGAGCAACATCTAAAATATGAACAGGAGTATTTAGGGCAAGTTATGACGGATCGATTAATTCGGGCAACAGCAGCAGGTGGTGGCATTCGGGCAGTAGCCGCAATGACCACCAACCTTACCGAAACAGCCAGAGTGCGGCATCGACTTTCCCCCGTCGCTACAGATGCTTTGGGGCGGGCGATGACAGCGGGACTACTGTTGACATCAGGGATGAAGACCAAGTTTGCACGGGTAAATCTCCGCATGAAAGGAGATGGCCCAATGGGTGGATTGATGGTCGATGCTGGTGTAGATGGGACTGTCCGTGGCTATGTCAATCACCCCCATACCGAAGTACCGCTCAATCCTGATGGTAGCTTGGATGTGGGTGGTGCGATCGGGCGACAAGGTTTTGTCTACGTGTTTCGAGATTTGGGCTATGGTCGTCCCTATTCCAGCACGGTGGAATTAATATCGGGGGAAGTCGGGGATGATGTCGCCCATTATCTATTTAGCTCTGAGCAAACGCCTTCAGCACTGGTACTCGGTGTCTCGATGAATAGTCAAACCGTCCAGTCTGCTGGCGGCATCTTGATCCAAATTATGCCCAAGTCTGCACAGGATGAATCACTGGTGACACTATTGGAATCCAGAGTCCTAGGATTGCAAGGATTTACCCCTTTATTGAAAGCAGGTAAGGATCTGCCTGATATTCTGGAGGAGCTACTCGGCGATTTGGAATTAACTATCTTCCCTGACGAGAAAGAGCTGAAATTTGACTGCCCTTGTTCAGAGAAAAGAATGTTGGACGCACTCAAACTATTGGGGAAAGCCGAGCTGGAAGATATGATCGTCACTGATAAAGGTGCTGAAGCTACCTGTGAATTTTGCGGGGAAGTCTACCATGTCAATGAGGAAAAACTCGCTCGTCTAGTCGGAGAGCTACAGCCGCAAAATTAGGGGTAATTAAAACCAGTGATTCCAAATTACAATTTATTCCCATACCTCGTAGGCGCGGGTTTATGCTAGCTAGTACTGAGCAGCACCAGTAAATGTCAAACGAACCCGCCCAACCTCACCAGCAACAATCGATTACTGGTGGGGTTGGGCAAAATATTTTGAATTTGGAATTGCTGAATTAAAACCTAACATCTTCGAGAGGAAACAACCTAACATCTCTAGTGAGGAAGGGCGGGTTTGGCATTAAATCTCTATTGCAAACAAGATTATTAGCATAAACCCGCCCCTACAGATCTACAGCATTAATACCCAATATCCAGCGTCACGGCTGCTTCTACTAGCTGTTCGCCACCAACAACCGGAGTCGTAGCAGTATCGGCTGCTTTCGATCTAAACATTTCTGCCGCCACAGGAATAGGTGTGGGGCTAGAGTTGCTATTAATTTGAATCCCGATTACTTCTCTACGTTTGAGATTGAGCGTTTCTAGTACTGTGTCAGCTTGGCGTTGAGCATCTTGAGTTGCTTGTTTGAGGGCTTGGGTTTGAGCTGTAGCGATTGCTTTGTCGCTAGCAACAAAACTGACCCCATCGATACGTGTCGCGCCACTTTTGACAGCAGCGTCTAGGATGGTACCAGCCCGATCTGTCGTCACCTGAAAGCTGATGCTATTTGTAGCCGTATATCCGACGATTTGGGGCTTACTATTGTTGGGATAAGTATAGGTGGGATTAAGATTGATCCCAGTCGTCTGAAGCTTGTCTACCTGTTGTGATTTGAGGTAATTCACCACCTGTGTTGAGCGTCTAGCCGCCTCCTGCTGGGCGGCGGTGGGGGTTTTGCCTGAAGATTCGATGGCTAGCCGAATCTGGCTGAGTGTAGTGGGAATAGTCACGATTCCTCTACCGCTAGCGGTGAGAGTACGAGCTGGTTTTTGCATTTGAGTATAGCCAGGAGTGATCCCAGCAAAGATTACCAAACTAGTTGTCAACAAAATCGATAGAGCTGGCTTGGCACTGAAGATCGGATTTCTGGACTGGTTAATTGTAGGCATTCGGGGGATCTGCTCGTGAATGAGAGTTAGTTGTGATGACTGTCTCAAAACTAAACATGTTTCCACTCGACAAATAATTGCCCAGATGTTTAGATCGTCTTTTTGATGGGCATACTAGGGAGAGAAGATAGTTAAATTATCTACGTAATTCTACTTGCAATGTTATCAATATTGTAATCCTTATCTGTAATGACTAGAGTTGTTGAAGCATTAAAAGATATTATCCAGCAAGAACTATCAGGGCGATTAACTATCAAAGATTCACTAGATAGTTCGATCGCCTGGGAAGCTTATTTTGGGAATGGCAAGCTCCATTTTGCAACTAGTACTCTAGGTCAAAAGGAGCGACTAGCCTATATCCTTAAGCAGCACCACGCCGATCTGAACTTGAATGAATTTGGGATGGGTCAATCCGATTATCAGTTTATTTGTCACCAATGGCAATCGGGAAAACTATCGCTTCAACAAGTTCGTCATCTGGTATTTACCTGTACTCAAGAAGCTTTTGTTCACATTTTAGCAATGGGCAATGCTGAAATGGATTTCGATCTTGATGCTCATTTAGATCCGCTGCTCCTATCAGCTTCTGTTCAACAAGTACTCAATCCGGCGAAAGAACTAATTTGGCAATGGCAGAAAATTCGGCCACATATTTCATCACCACTAGTTAGAGTTTATCTTTCTAATATTGATAGCTTATATCAGTTACTATGGCAGCAACTGCAAAGTACTAAAGCCATTGAATCTTATCAATCCGCCCTGACTCAAAATCTTTGTCTCTATAGCATTGCCAATCAGCTAAATATTAGTGTCGAGCAACTTAGTCATCTATTATTGCCACTAGTACGCAACCGGAGCGCACAGATTTCTGGGTATGGTGAAAAGCAGGATGAAACCCGTCCATTGATTGCCTGTGTCGATGATAGTCAAACGGTTCAAAATAGTGTGAAAATAACGCTAGAATCTCATGGCTATGAAGTAATTAGTTTACTCAAGCCCGCGCAAGCGATGACTAAATTAATTCGTACCCATCCGATGCTAATTTTGATGGATATTACGATGCCAGATATTAATGGCTATGAACTTTGCAAAATATTGCGAAAATCTCCTGGCTTGAAGAATGTCCCAATTCTCATGCTCAGTAGTCGTGATGGGATGTTCGATCGAATCCAAGCCAAAATAGTCGGTGCCAATGACTACATGACTAAACCATTTACATCTACTGAACTTGTGAACATGGTAAATAAACATGTGTCTCAAGCTCTAGTAAATGTTTAAATAGTTGATAGTCGATAGCTGGATTTTTAGAATGGAAATTAAACCTTACTCTAAAAAATTCTCATAAATGAAGAGAGTTTAGACTCCTGATTTTGTTAGATTAGGTTTTGATGTTGGCTAGATTCGATCTATTTAGCAACTAATTTAGTCTGGTTCGCCTGGAAAAAGTCCAGTAGCTCTCGATTGACAAGTTGGGGAACTTCCTGTTGAATCCAGTGCCCGCATTGGGGAATAAGTTTTAGTCTAAATGGTGCAGAAATTAACTTTTCTAGTCCTTCCGTCAGTTTATTGCTAAGGAAATTATCGTCTTCACCCCAGAGCACTAACGTCGGAACTGTAACTTGCAATGGAGAATTATTCCAGTTCTTTAGCCAATTCTGTGGTGCAAGTAAGTAGCGATAGTAATTGAGTGCCGCAGCCAAAACACCAGGCTTCTCCAGAGCTTCTTGATAAATCTGATTATCTTCCGCCGTGAAAGCTCCTTTGCGGACAGCTTGCCCCCGAAAAACATTGAGAATAAAATCTTTGAGATTTTGCTGAATCAGCCATTCCGGTACACCAGGTACCTGAAATGCCAGCATGTACCAACTCCGACGCATCTGATCCAGATTACTGCCCATTTCCTGCCATAACCGCTGAGGATGAGGCGCGTTGAGAATTGCTAATCGATCGAGCATTTGGGGGCATTTCTGGGCTAGATGCCATGCAATTGCTCCACCCCAGTCATGTCCAGCAATGTGTGCTTTTGCATAGCCTAGAGCCTCGATTAGCCCCTGCACATCATTACTGAGCGTATCGAGATCGTATCCACTTCGCGGCTTGTCAGAATAATTATAACCTCGCAGATCGGGAACAACGACCTTGAAATGACGAGCCAGAGCGGGAATCTGATGTCGCCATGAGTACCAAAACTCAGGAAAACCATGTAGCAAAATCACCAACTCGCCTTCGCCTTGAGTGACGCAGTGCAAACGAATGTTGTTGGTTTCAATAAATTCATGCCGCCAACCAGAATCTAAGGAGGCTGTGTAAGGTTTCATCTACGTTTCACAATGGTGCGCGTTACCAGTATAAGCTAGTGCTCCCTCGTTCGTCTCTGGTATCTTTCTAGTAGCCGATCGATCTGTGAGCAGATACCGATACCATTTAGCAACTCTTAACACAAAACTACTGTCGCACCAGTCTAGACTTGGTAAAATGCATTAGAGCGATCTAAATATCTAAGCGGTAGCTTGGGTCGATCGATATCAAATCAGATATAAAAAATTATTATGGTAACTTCCGTCTCCAAACCGTCATCATCTGACGAAATCAGACCAGGTATCAAGCGTCCTGCGAAAGAAACCCTGCTTACGCCTCGGTTCTATACCACCGACTTTGAAGAGATGGCGCGAATGGATCTCTCTGTCAATGAAGATGAAGTTCGATCGATTATCGAAGAAATGCGGGTTGACTACAACCGCAACCACTTCGTCAGAGATGAAAAATTTGATAAGTCTTGGGACGATCTTCCCACGGAAACCCGTGAAATATTTATTGATTTTCTCGAAAGCTCTTGCACTTCAGAATTTTCGGGATTCTTGCTCTACAAGGAACTCAGCCGTAAGCTCAAGCACACCAACCCTCTACTAGCAGAAGGTTTTAACCTGCTATCACGGGATGAAGCTCGTCATGCTGGCTTCCTGAATAAAGCGATGTCTGACTTTGGACTCTCGCTCGATTTGGGTTTTCTGACTGCAAATCGCAATTACACATTCTTCAAACCCAAATTTATCTTCTACGCAACTTACTTATCTGAAAAGATTGGTTACTGGCGATATATCAAGATTTTCCAACACTTAGAAGCAAATCCTCAGCACCGGATCTACCCGATCTTCCATTTCTTTGATAAATGGTGCCAAGATGAGAATCGTCATGGTGACTTTTTTGATGCGGTGATGCGTGGACAGCCTCATATTCTCAATGACTTCAAATCGAAACTCTGGTGCCGATTCTTCCTCTTAGCGGTATTTTCAACGATGTATCTTCGCGACAGAGAAAGCAAATTCTATGGCATGTTGGGGATGAATAGCCGTGACTTTGATATCGAAGTCATCCAAGAAACTAATAAAACTGCGGGACGAGTATTCCCGATTATTTTAGATGTCGATCGTCCAGAGTTTTTCCAAACTTTAGACAAGTGTGCCGCAGACTATCTAAAGTTAGTAGCATCGGCACAATCCACCGCACCTAAGTGGTTGAAAAAGATTCAGAATCTACCGACGATCGC
>JANNDL010000052.1:0-4001 GCA_031387665.1 Chamaesiphon sp. OTE_75_metabat_95
GAATAATCCAAATTGGGCAACAGGTGAAGAGTGGGTGAGAGCTGCGGCTAATCTGGAAGCAGAGACGGGGGTAGACATTCTGATTGGTGCAGATTTAGGAAATAATTTAGATTTTTCTGATAAGATTATCCCCAATCAAATTGATGTCGATTCTCCAGAGGAGAGGCTATGCCAACGATTGACAGTGGTTATTCAAGAAGGTTTAAGAGATTTGTTATCTCAAGAGGAATTAACAACACTAGTGGCTGAAACTAACGCTTATATTAGAGAACGAGTCTATCATTTGAAGTTCGTTGGCGTTGGCGAAGCCTCTCGAAGAGAAGCCTTTCGGAACGAAAATCGTTCTAAAGTCTAATTTCATCTCTAGATCGGCGTGACGCAAGCACGGGGAGCTTATACTCAAGTATTGGGCATCAATCTCAAGACTTCGGCGTAGAAGTAGTTTCACGCCTGTTCTAAATATAGTAAGGCTAAAAAATCGCACTTGGCATGAAATCTCAAAACGAAATATACTGTGTGCAGTAGGGTATTCTCAAGCAAATGCACATTATCAGTCGGAAAAGATTGCTTGAGTTCGTGACGGTTCATGCAGACTCAGAAACTGCGCTAGATACTTGGTATCGAATCGCCAAAGTAGCCGAGTGGCAAAACTTAGTAGAACTTAGGGAAGCTTATCCTTCTGCCGATCTCGTTGGTATTTATACGGTTTTCAATATCAAAGGAAATCACTATCGGTTGATAGGTGAAATCAACTATCGTAGCGGCACTATTTTTGTCCGAGATATCTTAACCCATGCAGATACAATAAGGATCTATGGAAATGACAACAGCTATATTAGATCGAGAATATGCCCAATTGTTGGCAGCCACACAACCCAAAGTTATTGAAACAGAAGAAGAAAATGAGTTTTACTTAGCAGAAGTTACTAAATTGATACGGTTAGGTGATGCAATATCCCCAGCACAAGAACGGTTACTAAAACTATTGGTGAATTTGATTGAAAGCTTTGAAGATCGGCATTATCAACTTAAATCTGCTACTTCTTTAGAGATTTTAACTGAATTGGTACGCGATCGAGAGCTAAAGCAGAAAGACTTATTACCAGTATTTGGTTCTCAAGGAGTAACTTCAGAGGTGCTTAGTGGCAAGCGGGGAATTAGTAAAGCTCATTCTAAGGCACTAGAAGCGTTTTTCAACGTTTCTCCATCACTATTTTTTGATAGCTAATATCTTGGACATCATCACTAAATATTTTAACGATCGAAAGATCTCCACTCCAACTCAATACAGCCTCGCCGACTTAGCTAAACCACAAGCGGTAAAATTTCTGCAAGCCAGAATTGCTAGACATGAAGCAATGAGCGATGAAGAATCATTAGTTAGAGCCGCTATATGGAAAAGATTCAAACAAAATATCGATGCCGACAGACCGGATGGTAGTAAGCTTTACCCTCGATCTATTGCAGATACTATGGTTTAATCAATCCCTCTTCTGAATCACGATATTTACTAACTAGTTTTTTATGTTTAATAGTTGGATATAGAAGTATAAAAATTAAAATAATCGGAGTTGAAAACAAGATAAGTTGAAATAAAATCCCCTGACTCATTACTAGAGAAATAGCGATAGTGATTCCCAACAATATTGTTGTAAATATCATCTGATACAACGGTATCATTTTATAGGCAAGTTTTTTCTCGACAATTTTAGTTACAATCAAAAATGCTGATAATCCGAATATAGTTACAAATATTACCGACAATACTATGCCAGCTATGTCACCACTAAGTTGTGTTTGACTTGAAAATAAAGGATATCCACGTCTATCCACAACAGCATAACTTGTCATAATCAAGGTTGGAAGAAAAACCATGAAAAATAGAAATACTAACTCAAAATAAGGTAATTTTTCTGCTTTAATTGGAATGCTAGCAGTTCTAACTATTAGATTAAACTCTTCTATCTCATCTGAAGAGTTTGAATGCAATAATATCTGTCGCTTGTAAACCTTTCCAGCCATCAATTTGTCTGTATTGACAACGATCAAACATTCATTGGAATTCCCAGAAAACTTCCTCGATCCGAATGAAATCCACGCATGAGAATTCGGCGTATGTGGTGGATCGCTCGGATGTGGTGCAACTTCCCACCAACCTTCTAAAACTGTCTCTGGTACATTATTCCGTATCATTAATGTTTGAGTAATTCGTTCGCCCAATTTACTTGCTGTAAACTCCAAAACAGAGCTATTCACAATAGCTTCTGGTACTCGCTTCACATACAGTGGTTTAAACGCATTAAAAGCAGCTTCAGCATCGGGATATCGATCTTTTGGATCGGGTTGTACCACCTTTTCCAGCCAATCGACAAAACGAAAACTATAAGCCGATAGCAACTCTCTCAAGCCCATTACTTGATTAGTGCCCATATTAATGATGTTATACATCTCCGTCGGTTCTGTTCTCGTCAACCAACACACGATCGACATTCCCAAACTATAGATATCGGTGGTTTTATTGAACTGTTGAAACCGCTGTTCTGGTGGCATAAAACCTAAGGTACCAACGGATACTGTCGAACCACCTGCACCTTCGCTAACTTTTGCACCACCAAAATCAATTAGGTAAGGTTGACAGATAGAATCGATTAAAATATTTGCAGGCTTAATATCGCGGTGCAGCACCGGATCTGTAAATGTTTTCTGGAGATAGACTAATACTTCCAGTAGCTTGAGAATAATCTCCTTTACTTGCTCAGGCGTATATAGTTGCTGATTCGAGATGATGTCTGATAGAGGTTTCCCATCGATATATTCCTGCACGATGCAGGAACTCTGCGGCGTTTCAAAAGTTGCTAGATAGCGGGGGATATTCGGATGCTTTAACTGCTGTAAGATCTTCACCTCTCGATCGATCTCTTTATGTCCATCCCAACTTGAACCAGTCTGGGCAAATTGAAATTGCTTAATTACGACCAACTGCTCCGAGTCGATCTCTCGCGCCAAATATGCAATCCGCCCAGCTCCACGATTTGCGCCCAGTTCTCTAATTACTTCGTATCCGTGAGCAGTGAAGTCATTAAAATTACCCATGAGAAGCTGTGCGGTGAAAAGACTACTGCCTATAATATACCTAAGATTGTAGTCAATGTCATAGGATTAGAGCATTGTAATAAAAATCACTATTTTGCATGGGTTCTAAGCAGTAATAGAGACTTTGATAAGTTCAAGGATTCGGATTCCTTACGCAGACTTTCAGCAAAGTCAAAACGTCTTTGAATATCCAGATCCATTTCGCTCCGATAATCCCAATAGTAGGCAAGAGCTGAATAAATTTGACTCATACTTAGATATGGATGCTGAAAATGGATTTCTTCAGGACTCCAACCATAGGCTTTTTGAGCAATGATAATTTCGACGACTTTCATCGTAGTTCCAGCTACGATCGGTATCTGAAGATCATCGAGATGAATATGTTTATAAGCAGTAACAATAGATGTCATGAGAAATCGGTAAAAGCTGCTAATTATATTGTAGCAAGATATTTCGATTACTAGAAGCACTGGAATCGATTCCGCAAAGCGGACGCTCCGCGAACGAATTAATTAACTCATAAATTTTCCTACGCGACTAAATTCTGTTTGCTTTTTAGCGATCGTTGAAATTCCTGCTCATAATCGGGATGAACCCATGATAGATCTCGATCGGATAACTGTAGCCTGTCGATCGTATTTATCAGAATCGATACTATATTGACCTGCCCTGGAACGACACAAATATCAGTTCCAGGAATCGGTGTATTTTCGTGACTAATTAGTGCAACAGTTCGATCAGGTATAACTTCCAACCTTGCATATTCTAGATAATCAAGATCGTCATAGCCTTTCTGAAACTTTAGTTCTCTATGCTTCTGTTCCAATTCTCTTGGTAGTAGCTTAATTACAGCAATAGGTTCTGTTTCACGATAAAATTCGTCAAATCTAATTAGTGAATTTTCAGAC
>JANNDL010000083.1:0-15536 GCA_031387665.1 Chamaesiphon sp. OTE_75_metabat_95
CAAAAATCATGAGTTGACTGGACGAATATTTGACAATCAGTATGACTTGGCTGTCGCCGTGATGAACGGAATGAAGGCTCGTGGCGATCGATACAACTACACTCTTGATCGTTTTATATTTAATTCCACCTAGCTACTTAGAATGGTGTGAAGAAGTAGATGAAGTATTTGTCTATCCAGTTGTAGGGTGCAAAAGTTGCGGTGCATCACTGGAAAATGTAGAAGTATTGAATTTGAGATGCAGCCAGGTTCACGAGCTACCGCCCATAAAATTGGTGGTACACGAACACCAAGCAGAAGAGAAGTGTTGCCCAAAATGCGGCGTACTCAATCAAGGAAAATTACCAGCGTTTGTCAATAGTTTGGTGCAATATGGACCAGGACTAAAAGGATTGATGGTGTATTTGATGGAAGGACAATTACTGCCCTCAGAACGTGCCAGAGAACTATTGAAAGAAGTGATTGGTTGTGAGATTTCGGAAGCAACGCTTTACAACACCAGACTGCGATGCTCTGAAGAATTGGCAGCAGTAGAAGCGTACATAAAATCAGGCATTCAAGTTGCACCAGTAGTTCATTTTGATGAAACAGGGCTGCGAGTAAAAAGTAAGTTGATGTGGCTACATGTGGCTTGTAATGGCTGGTTAACCGCCTACTTCATCGATCCAAAAAGAGGTCAGTTGGCGATGGATGCAATTGACATTCTGCCTAATTTTGAAGGAGTTAGCGTTCATGATGGGTTAGCTAGTTATGGTAAATATGACAGCACCCATGCTCTTTGCAATGCCCATCATTTGCGGGAATTAAGATTCGTTGTCGAACGCTACGAGCAAGACTGGGCAAGTGACATGATGACATTGCTGGTGGAAATTCAAACGAATATCGCAATTGCCCAAGCCGCCGAAGAGACGAGCTTAACTCTGACCCAAATAGCTGATTTTGAACGACGCTATCGGGAAATAATTGAAGCCGGATTAATTGCAAATCCATTCCTACCTATCGATCCAGATTTGCCAACACGCAAAGGTCGCCGAAAACAGACTCCACCTAAAAATTTATTAGACCGCCTTCAACTACACCAATCTGAGGTTTTATTATTCATGTACGATTGGAGAGTTCCCTTTGATAATAATCAAGCGGAGCGGGATCTACGCATGATGAAATTGAAGCAAAAGATTTCTGGTACTTTCCGCTCAATGGAAGGTGCCCAACAGTTTTGTCGAATTCGCGGTTATATCTCGACTCTTCGTAAACAGGGTATCCAAGTTCTCGATGCGCTCAGACTCGTTTTCATGGAAACTCCACTTTTTCCTAGTCTTCAGCCTGAGTAGTTACATTTTTTCAACATCACTGACTTTTACAGATCCCACTTCAGCTAACTGAGGTTTATCGGTGATTAATAATGGGTCGTTAAAACAAAGTTGACCATAGCCTTCGGGAGTCCGTTCGCCAATTCCAGTCAATTCGAGTTCGGCTAACTTAACGGGGCTAATCTCTCCCGTCACCTCGAATAGAAAACAACTGCCCGCACTCAAGCCCACTAACGAGGGACGCGGTAAACCCCAACGTGTTTGCCAAGAGTCAGTTCGCCGAGATCGAGCTAAACTCGATAAGCAATTAGGCTTTAATTTCAGCACAACACCTAATTTATCCCCCAATTCCCTAGCTAAATCCTGCGGATCGGTACTAGGGCGCAATCGATGATTGCGAATTAACATGTCAGAAAACAACCAAACTCTCAACTCTGTGGGGATTGTATCGATCGCCGGACGATCCTCAGTGAGAAGATTAACCGTAGTAATCTTGACTAACCCATAATCATCCTTTTTCGATCGGCCAATTTCGACTTGAGTTCCAGCTAATTTAGCCAAACATTCCAGAGCCTTTGCACTGGAGATCGCTGTCTCTTGAAGGTGAATTTTTGCCCGAAACTTAGTATTAGGAGCGATCGCTTCGTAGCTATATACGCCCCCAACGTCTTCATTAGGGCGTTGGACTTTATCTTCGACAGTATTGTGAGTAGTTACGCCTTTTGATAGGTTTGCCTGGGATTTATCACTCGCATAACCCGATCGCATTCCTTTCAACTGGGGTCGATCTGATTCATCATCAGTACCAAATTTCTCACCCAATCGATTAGAAATTATCTGCTTATTTTGCTTCTCTTGAAACAGTGCAAACGGCATCGATCGCCCTTGCTTGCCATCAACTTCGAGGGTAGCATTACCGATCGCGATTTGATTATTAGCGATCGCCGCACCAAAATCGAATTGTCCTCGCAGTTGTCTGCCAACAATCGCTAGTAAAGCCGCACCAGGAATATAATCGAGCGTCGATACTAAGTTACCCAAAGTCCGTGCGTGGACGATTAACGGTGATTGAGTCTCCAACTGAAGTTCGATCGTATACCAGTTTCCAATATTAACTGGTGAGAACGATGACGGTTCGGTTTCTTTCGGTTTGGGCAATGCTGGCGGTTCTCGATCGAGATATTTCAGAGCTGTCTCTAACTTTCGATCTGCTAGTTCGATCTGACACTTACCCGCACCCCGTCGTCGCTTGCCACCCAATCTTTCGATCGTCGAGGCTCCCGCAACGAGTAGGGCTTTGAGACATTGAATTTGCTCTGGCTCCAATCCCGAATCATCGAGTTGATACTCTGCTTCTAAACAGCTCCCACCTCTAGCCATTTCTTCAAACCGCAAACAATCTGGTTTGGCAGTCCCAGAATAGCTATCGATCGCTACTCCTGGCTTTACAAAAGTCAGTGCGGAGATCAGTTCATTTCGCCCTTGCAGTGCTGTTTTGAGGACTGAGGGGAAATAAGCCGATCGCAGAGATAAAGCAGCGGGAATCGGCGTTTCTTCGACCACTCCTTGAGCGATCGCTGGTTGAGAACCAAACAAATACTCTAAATACGTGTGCCATCCTCCCTGCCTACTATCATCTAAACCCCACGCTACTAATTCACAGCCATCCCGCAAAATTCCGGTTAAAGTTTTCGCTGGAATATAGGGTAAATTGCATTCATCTCGTTGAATCAATCGATCGATACTCCCTGGTCGTCCCGTTCCCGAACCAACATGCCAATCACCGAGCATGGTTACAGTTAACTTACTCATTTTCACCCTCCCAGAAACTAGCTGCATCCATCGCATCGAGCAATCCCGTCGTGTATATCTGCCCAGAATCTAACTCCTGGGGTTTCTTTAACTCTGACCAAAATAAGGAATTGATTTCTCCTTCTAATTTGTCAATCTTTCGATCTAAATAACGATTGCGAATTAACTGATACCGCGCATCTGCACCATCACGACCTAAAAATAAGCTTTCTCGCAAATCGTGCATTTGACTATTGGGCAGAAGATATCGATCCTCCTCATCTTTTTCCCTCAAAGCATCAACTCGATCGGTTAATTTCGTCCAATGATGTCGATCGATCCATGCTTGATGATTGGGATACCATGCTGGCTCAGAAACCACATAGGGACGAGAATAGAGACGGGTCGGCGGATTGGCAATTTCCAATTTGGCGCGAATACTTTTGAGATCTACACCGCTGCTATCGTAGAGAATGTGATAATCGATCGCCGAACAGGGTACGGTCTTACCATCCTGTTTGATGATGTCTTTTACGGTCTTCGCCGATTTAATTAATTCTTCAGCAAGACTGTAAGCTACCGAAAAGGGGAAATGCTTTTTCATCACCGTTATCCCCGCGCAGGCAGACAAGCGATCTGCTGATAAATGCTTGGTAGCTCGATCGATAATAATCTTACTATCACCGACAACTGGTAGCTCTACTAAATTTTGCGTATGGTACTCAAACTTAGTCAAAAATTGCTCGGTAAATTGCAACGCATATTGCCCATCACAAACTACCGTGAGATCGTCACCGCCTAGAATTAAGGGGACGAGGGGAATGATAATCGGATCTGTTCCCTCTGACTGGTTTGTACCAACAAATACCGACTCGATCGCATCTAAGAAAGCCTGCTCGGTACAAATATCGATCGCTGTTGAAAACTGACGATACTGGTTAATATAGTCTCGATTATTGTCTGTATATTTACCAAAGTCTAGAAATATCTGACCCAAACCATTGCCATCGGCATGAACTACCGATAACCAACTAATATTGTCGGCAAAATCATCTTCAAATTGCGAGATATTTCCTAAGAACTCATATCGATCGTTCCGTGATTGTAATAACGCTTGAATCCGGTTGAATCCCGCATCTCTAGACGATCGTTTCTGTTCACTCACCCTAGATCTGAGTACCGATCGACCGTTTTGGACTGGGCATACTGCCGCAGGCAGGCCGCTAGTGGCACATTCAGCCACCACAGGCAGTCTCAAAAAGCGGGTATCTGGCCCAGGTCTTGCACCACGTACACCTTCAAATCGTTGGTGTAGCTGCTGATTCATTTTGCCCAGATCGCCTGTCTCTAGATTGAATTCATCAGAAATTACGCCACAAATATCTAAGCCAGGAGCTTGTTGTAAAGCTTTTATGGTTACAGCTTGAATAACTTTTTTGGCATCTTCTCTATCTCTAGCTAACAATAAAGCCTTGCCAGAGGTAGCAATAATTACTTCAATCTTGGCATGTTCGATCGATTGATTCAGATCGGGATTTAGCAATATATCGCGAAAACTAGTGCTGCTACAATATTCAGGCGTTTGCCCTGTATTTATTATTGCTACTGTTTCCATTACCCACTGCGTACCCGCACGATAGGTAAGTTCCGATGCACCGATGTTTTCTCGCAGTTTATTAGTAGAGAAAATATAGCTTTGATTGCCAGAGGTTTCGATTAGAACTAGATACATATTATCGGTAGATGCGATCGCTCATTGCGGAGCGCGTTTCGGTCAAGCACAATCTGTAACTCAGCCACACTAATTGTGCCAGTTTCTTCCAATAATTGTTGAAATATTTCCCATCTGTAATATAAATTATGGCGACAAAATTTTTGATGGCTAGGGATATTTTCCAATCCAATGTATGATTTACTCAAGAAATCAATCGGCGAAAATATCCCTAAATTAGGCTACCATTTTTTCTCCCCGTCCCCCAGTCCCCTAGTCGCCCCCTCAGCTCAAAATAGTAACTAGATTTACGCTGGAGACTACTAGTACTAGACGGCGGAAGTTTCCCCTTGCTTTTCCACCGCTCAATTCGGCTCCGCTCACTGAGCGAAGTCGAAGTGAACACCCACCCTATTTATGCCGCTCAGTACTAGATTAATGTGAAAGATTGACTAAACCTCGCGATCGGGATAAACTATGGATAAACATCTGAGCAGACAAGATTGATTATGACCAATATCGTTAATAAGTGGGGGAACAGTCTAGGCGTGAGAATTCCTCAGCAAATAGCAACCGAAGTGGGACTAGAGATCGGCACGGTGGTAGAGGTGAAAGTTGTAGACAATAACATTGTGATTTCCACTGTCAAAAAAAAACACACTCTTGAAGACTTATTAATTGGAGTTACCCCCGAATTAATTGGTGGAGAATATGATTGGGGCGAACCTGTGGGCAACGAAGCATGGTAAGCAACTATATTCCCCGTCGCGGCGATATCGTTAAATTAAATTTTGACCCAACATTGGGAAGAGAACAAGCAGGATATCGCCCTGCACTAATTGTGACGACACAATCATTCAATCAAGCTACCAGACTAGCCTTAGCCTGTCCGATTACTAGTAAGATCAAGGGTTTTAATCTTGAAGTAGTTTTACCAGCAGGATTAGTCACTGGCGGTGCGATCTTGGCTTTCCAAGTTAAGACTATTGACTGGTACGAGCGTCAGGTAAAATATGTAGAATCACTGCCACAAGAGACGATCGATGAAGTATTGTCTAAGCTGCAAGTGTTAATAAATTAACTCGATCGAGCTTATTGGTCGATTAGGCTATGCCTACGCTACGCGAACGTGTGCTATATTTAGACCATTGAAGTCGATGTAATTTTCCAAATCGACGCAACCCCCATCGAACCTTGAAAACCGTATAATTTCGTCGAGCTGCGTCGATGCCTTGTCTAGCAAGGCTTTGAGACTCTACGTTTTCCAATTCCATCTGAAGTTTCCTCATTATTCAGAGGTTGCGTCGATTTGGGGGCTGAAATCCTCTCTGGGTATGCCTCCGATCGATGACTCTCTTGAAACACGCTTCCCCGCAAGGGGATGGAAACACAAATGGCAACATGGGAACAATATTATTGAAGCCTCTTGAAACACGCTTCCCCGCAAGGGGATGGAAACATTACAAGAATTGTCGTGAAAAGCATAATAATGAACATTCTCTTGAAACACGCTTCCCCGCAAGGGGATGGAAACGGTAAGTACACATTTATCTTCGTTTTTTTTCCTCTTGAAACACGCTTCCCCGCAAGGGGATGGAAACTTCGGGAGTGGCTATATTGGGAATAAAAAACGGCTCTTGAAACACGCTTCCCCGCAAGGGGATGGAAACTTAAAAGGATTATTAGCTTCTACAATTCGGATTACGTCCAATACTCTTGAAACACGCTTCCCCGCAAGGGGATGGAAACAATAAAGCATATAATGTTAATCCAATTTCTGTACTCTCTTGAAACACGCTTCCCCGCAAGGGGATGGAAACAATCAGAGATTGCAACTACCAAGCAAGAAATTGGTAGCTCTTGAAACACGCTTCCCCGCAAGGGGATGGAAACTTCTAATGTAAGTGAACTCATTTTGAGTCTTCCTACTCTTGAAACACGCTTCCCCGCAAGGGGATGGAAACGGATTGTAACCATAGCCACGAAGTTGATCATCGTCAACTCTTGAAACACGCTTCCCCGCAAGGGGATGGAAACATTTGTCGATTACCTTATCGAAGCGTGTTCACGGACTTTCTCGTAGAAATGTTCATACTGAGGTAAATCATCAATGATTTCATACCAAGGTGATTTCGAGCCGACAAAAATATGTCCTTCGACTTGATTATTCGGAGCATGTTCGATTCCGCCGAGCGGTACACCAATTAAATCAGGTCGGTTATCATAGGTACTGATGAGATTGGATCCACAGACTGAGCAAAATACTTTTACCGTATCTTCCGAGGAATGGTATCTAGACAACAGTTCTTCACCTCTAATCCAATTAAATTGATTGCGTCTGATTGTAGCTCTGGTTCTAAAAGCAGCACCATGCCAGCGTCTACACTTAGAACAGTGACAGTTGAAGATTGGCCCTAATTCGCCATTAATCTCATAAGCGATCCCTTCACATAGGCATTTACCAGTCAGCTTTTGCATTTTTATAGATGTCCTGTGTCGATACGAATTGCCACTAACTATCACATTCGATTTTATCAATCTCTTGTATGATTCAGACAAATCTTCAGCCAACTACCATCGCTGAATCCAGCTCAAATACAATCGTTCTAGATATCGCAGGGATGAAATGCGCCGGATGTGTTGGAGCTGTCGAGAGACATCTGCTTGCTGAAATAGGCGTAAAATCAGCCTCGGTTAATCTTCTCACTGGAGTGGCGGCGATCTCCGTCGAGCCAGATACAGCGACAGCCACGGCACTAGCAGATAAGCTGACAACTAGAGGATTTCCCAGTCAACCGCGAATACTGGCAGGTACCGAAAGTCGAGCGAATCAACGGCAAATTAAATACGCTCAAGCATCTAAACAAATCCAGTGGCAACTGATCTCAGCAGGTATTCTATTAGGATTCTCCGTGTTGGGACATTTTATTCAACCGAATGCCCATAGTCATCATGGCTATTCGATCGTCAATAACTTTTGGTGGCACTGTGGTTTTGCGACACTGGCGATCGTGTTTCCAGGTAGAGCGATCCTCGTCGATGGTTGGCGAAGTCTCTGGTATGGCAACCCCAATATGAATACCCTGGTGGGTTTGGGGACGATTGCTTCCTATACAGCCAGTCTCATTGCTCTATTAATTCCAAGTTTAGGCTGGGAATGCTTTTTTGAAGAACCCGTGATGATTATCGGGTTTATCACCTTGGGGCGCACCCTCGAACAACAGGCTAAACATCGCGCTGCCAATGCATTCGATCGATTAATCTCGCTTCAGCCTACGGTAGCACGACTGGTAAGTCCAGATCCAGAGCGTCCCCAAGCGATCGAAATCCCTGTCGAACAGGTCAAAATTGGTGAGTACTTGCAAGTACTTCCAGGTGAAAAGATTCCTACTGATGGGGCGATTCGGTGGGGTGAGACGACGATTGATGAGTCGTTGATTACGGGGGAATCAATTCCAGTGCTAAAGCAATTGGGGGATGCGGTAATTGCTGGAACTGTGAATCAATCAGGGGCGATCTCGATCGAAGTGACTCGCACGGGCGATGATACTACTCTGGCACAAATTATTTCCCTCGTTGAATCAGCCCAAACCCGTAAGGCTCCAGTTCAGAAATTTGCCGATACGGTAGCGGGGTATTTTACCTATGGCGTGATTGCGATCTCGGTGCTGACATTTCTATTCTGGTATTTTATCGGTGCCCAAAACCCTAACTTAAATCCGCCCATTTCCAGTCTCACGCCGCTTAAAGCCGCAATCGCGGTGATGGTTGTTGCTTGTCCCTGTGCGCTGGGTTTAGCCACGCCTACGGCGATCCTCGTGGGGACAGGGATTGGTGCGGAAGCAGGATTGCTAATCAAGGGTGGGGATGTGTTGGAGACGGTGCATCGATTGGATACGGTGGTGTTTGATAAAACGGGGACACTTACAGAGGGCAAGCCTCAGGTTACGGATGTTATTGTTAGCCAGCGGTTGAAACCGCCGCTAGTGGTGCAAAGTCCGCCTACGCGGACTAGTATTGGTTTATCAGCGGATGAAAACGTTATTAGTTCAACTGATTTGCTTCAACTCGCAGCAGCGGCAGAAAGTGTCACAAATCATCCGCTGGCAGTAGCGATTGGGCAGGAAGCAGCGCGATTGGGTTTGGCTATTCCAGTAGTATTAAATTCTCAGACAGCAGCAGGTTTGGGTGTCTGCGCCGAAGTCCAAATGGCTGGTGATACTCTCGATGGGAGGTATCAAGTTATTGTTGGCAATCAAAATTGTCTGACTGCTAAAGGAATCGAAACTAGTGCCGAATGGCTGGCGGCGGCTGAAGAGCTAGCTATCGCAGGGAAAACGGTGATGTATGTGGCGATCGTCCAAGAATTGCCATTAGATAGTAAAGTAATAGGCATAATTGGTGTAACCGATCGATTGCGGCTAGATGCGATCGAGACCGTCAAGCAGTTGCAGCAGAAGGGTTTGCGGGTGGCTTTACTCACAGGTGACAGAGCACCAGTTGCCAAGCTTATCGCGGCTGAATTAGGCATTCTCGATGTCTATTCTGAGATATTACCCCAAGACAAAGCGCGAATTATTCAATCCTTACAAACGCCCCACATCTCTTCAGGTATCCCCCACAAAGTAGCGATGATTGGGGATGGGATCAATGACGCACCCGCGCTAGCGCAAGCGGATGTGGGGATTGCGATGAATGCAGGTACCGATGTCGCGATCGAAGTTGCTGATATTATCTTGATGCGCGATCGATTATTGGATGTAGTTTACTCGATCGAATTATCCACCCAAACCTTCACCAAAATTCGCCAAAATCTATTCTGGGCGGCAATCTACAATCTCCTGGGCATTCCAGCAGCCGCCGGATTGCTCTATTGGTTCGGCTGGGGGACAATGCTCAGTCCCTCTGCCGCTGGTGCAATGATGGCACTGAGTTCGGTGAGTGTAGTTACCAATTCATTATTGCTGCGATTGGGTAAACCGAGCAACCAGAAAATTAATTAGCGACTGCTGCCAATAGCTACCCTATTCCCACTCCAGAGTCTGTAAACATCTATGACAATTCCGATCGATTAATTGAGAAATTTACTATTGTGCAGCTCAAAGATCTATGCTGGAATTAGTAGTAATAGTTCTGGTAAAAATCTATGGACAAGCAGAGATATCGCATGAACTGCACTCTGACCTTTAGTGATATCTATGGGCAGATTGTAATTTGGTTAATGGTAATTTTTCTCAGCCTTGCGTCTGCATTGTCTCTCTGGAGTACCACCCGCCAAATGTACGCACTGGCAACAGTAGGATTGATTTTAGTCCTATCCCTACCCTTCTTGCTATTTGCCTTCGTCACAACTCTCCTCAATCATATTGAATTCGTGCCGCTAGAAGTAAATGAAACTACCAGTAGCAGCACCAATAAGCACAAAGTTGCTCAGGTTGAACCTGCAACAGTATAACGGCTGAGGAAATTTTCCTAGAGGCTAAACATTCAGGGTACGGGCAATTGATTTGCCCGTACCCTGAATAGTTATGTCTAATTAAGGTGAGTTTTCCTGGCGGAAAGGCTATTGCTAGCGCAAACGCTCCGCTACCGCCAACGGGATGAGAAAGATTATTCTGCTCCGCTTAATCACCGCCCTGAACTATAAGTGTAGTGAATTAAAATAATTTAAGGTTATAGAAATGGCATACAACAATTTTACGCTAGAGTCAGTAAAAGACAGATTCGATCTCAAGTTACTGAATAATCGTTTTTGTGAGCTTTTAGCTGTCGCCGAGCCTCAGTCAGAATTCTTAGCTATTTTTGATGAGTCATTTGCTCTAGCTGAGATTGCAAAATCGGAAAAAGCCAAGTCTGAGTTATTAGTTAGCCCAATTTTGGTTCAAGCAAGAAGATTGGTCGATCGACATGTACAATTATTTTCTGGCGAAGAGTTTAACGTGGATCAGGAGCAGGGATTGAATGGCTTTTGTGATTTTTTGTTTAGCAAGTCTGAAAATCAATTTACGATCGATGCTCCAGTATTAATGCTAGTGGAGGCTAAACGAGGCGAGTTAGAAACTGGATTGGGTCAATGTGTAGCAGAAATGCTGGCAGCGCAAAGCTATAACCAGCTTAAAAATAGAAATATCCCAACTATTTATGGTTGTGTAACTAGCGGTATTCTGTGGCAATTTCTTAAATTGGAAGGCAGCGATGTGACGATCGATCCTACTAGTTATTCAGTTAAACCTGTGCAGAAAATCCTCGGTATTCTCACGTGGATATTGAGTCAGTAGTTTATTGTTGATGAGCTACTCAGTGAGGATCGAGACCTATGCAGGATACTCATGTTGAACAAAAGGAAGACTAACAATTTCCCCCTCAATATCACCTACCATTACCTTTAAACCTACTCCTCCAGCCTTCGATCGAACATAGCCCAATCCCAATATCTCAACATCACTACAACTAGTCAACACCCCCACCTTTTCACCATCCACAGTTATTATTGTACCCACAGCCACAGTTTTAGCTAACTTCACGCCCCACAGATACTGCTTTACGCCCTTGTAAGTATTCAACCGTGCGATCGTTTCTTGACCGATATAACAGCCTTTGCTAAACGAAATAGTCTGCCATAAACCCACCTCTAACGGGTTGTAATCCTCCGTTAACTCTGCATCCGGTTTTGGTCTACCTTGAGCAATTCGCAGGCATTCCCAGGCATCCTCGCCCAGAGTTACGGCACCTAAATTAATCAAAGCTTGATGCAATGCAGCAGCCTGAGATCGATCTACTATTAATCGATATCCAGGTAATCCCAATTCAGTCCCGATCGCGATCCGAACTTCAATGCCATCGATGTGATATGTTTGATGACTAAGCTGGGATAATTCTGTCAAATTTGGACATCCCAATTGCGTTAATATCGCTGCACTTTCACTACCCATCAAAGTAAAGCTAGCCAGACTATCAGTGACATCCTTTAGAGTTACTCGATCGGCAAAAAAGATATACTTATCGAGCCAATTAAATAAATATTTCCGACGACTGGGCGATACTATTAGTAATACTTCATCCTCTAGAATCAAACCTGTGGCTAGATCGATCGTTCTCGCAGTAGAAGTCACAAATACTGTATCAACACTTTCCCCCGCCTGACGTTTTTCAAAATCTGCCGTACTTTGATTATGCAGGAACCGCAAACGATCTCGATCGCCAACCAAGATTTTTCCCCAACTAGAACTATCATAAATAACTGCACCAGTTTTAGAAGATTGGAGTGTTGTATGTAAATTATTCAAATTAATATTTCCCTATATCTAAATACCTAACTATCAACTATTCAACCCAATTTGCTACCGACAACCTCAGCGGTTTGCGAAAAGTGCGGTCTTGGGGTTTCCCCAAGTAGAGCACCTTTTCAAGACACAATCGTAGGCGTTCTAAAGGTAGCATCTTGGGTTATCTAAGCAGGCAAATTATCGAACACCCGCACAATTACATCCTTCGCCTTATCATCCAACCGCGTCCAATCAGGCATCTGCGCCTCCATATCGATCAAACTAGCATCCACCTCCACAACTTGACTACCAATCGCGCTGTGACTGCCATGATAGTTGACAAAACAAACCTGATAGCACAAATCCCAAATATCAAATTTCAGCAGCCCGTTAGTCGATTTTAGGCAGAGATAATTAGTCGGATACGGCTCCTTTACCTCTTCATAGCTCACCGCCCAAGTCGAAACCTCCGACTGTTGGCGAATCTGATCGATCACGCGAATGTAAATCGGCTGCATCAAAAACTCCGCTTGTTGCCAAGCTAATTCAGTCGCAAATTTAGGCTGCATAAGCATAAGAATGATGGTGAGGAATTTTGCTCAGTAAAAATTCGGTTATAATAGTGGCTGGTCACTAGTAGAGTCAAGAGTGTAATGTTTGGTGATTTTTTTGATAACGTAGGACGATACGGCAGTTACTTCATTACGATTATCCTCGGTATCTTTATTTCTGCCTTTGGCTGGGTTGCGCCCTTGTGGAAACGGCCAATTACCGCAGTTGCGCTGGTAGGCTTTTTGGTGGGAACCGTCATGACGGTGGTTCTGACGTTTCGAGCAATGTTAGGGTTTACACCGATTACCTAAAGTTAGGTCGATCAAATCTCAAGATATACTAAAAATTATGACTAATACTCGTCGCGTGTCGCGTGTCGCTGAACTAATTAAGCGCGAAGTCAGTCAAATGATTCTGTTTGATATCAAGGATGACAGAGTTGGGGCTGGCATGGTCAGCGTCACTGCGGTAGATGTGGCTGGGGATCTTCAGCATACCAAAGTTTTTGTCAGTATTTACGGCAGTGAGGAAGTTCGGGCTGAGACGATGGAAGGACTCAAAGCCGTCACTGGCTATGTCCGCAGCCAAATCGGTAAGCGGGTTGGACTCAGACGCACCCCAACGGTACTCTTTGTTGAGGATACATCATTCGATCGAGCAACTAGCGTTCTGTCCCTGATCAATCAACTCAGCCTCAAACGGGATGAAAAAGAGGAGCTGGCTACCGAAGCAGTCGGTGATGCCGAAGAAGTAGCAGGTAATTGATAAATCAACCAGAGCTAGCTATGATATCGATCGCGTTCTCAACTACCAAGTACCCCCCTGATTCGCGTTTGAGCCATTGAGCCACTCAAGTTTAGGTCGAAAAACTTAGCCAAATTCAACCGCAAAGTGAGAAGATAATTAATCGCAGCCCCAACGACGTAGCCCATTAGCTCACTAGCTGGGAACGCTGCGATAGAGCCAGTCTATTATAATTAGTATCGATCGTGCTGGAGTAAATTTCTGCTGCAACTCGGCTAATATCCACTATTTCTAGAATTTAATTTAACAGCCTAATCATGAAAGATCTCACCCGCTATCGAAATATTGGTATTTTTGCACACGTCGATGCAGGCAAAACCACCACGACAGAGAGAATTCTCAAACTGACTGGGAAGATTCATAAAATCGGCGAGGTGCATGAGGGTGCCGCCACTACAGATTTTATGGATCAAGAGAAGGAGCGGGGGATCACGATTCAGTCCGCTGCTACTACCTGCTTCTGGAATGAGCATCAGCTCAATATCATTGACACTCCTGGACACGTTGACTTCACCATTGAAGTTTACCGCTCATTGAAAGTGCTCGATGGTGGCATCGGCGTATTTTGCGGCTCTGGTGGAGTAGAGCCACAGTCTGAAACCAACTGGCGTTATGCCAACGATTCTAAGGTTGCTCGACTGATTTACATCAATAAGCTCGATCGCACTGGCGGCGACTTTTACAAGGTAGTCGCACAAGTAGAGAAGATCTTGGGTGCAAAACCGCTGGTAATGGTACTACCGATCGGGATTGAAGATGATTTCTTAGGGATGGTGGACTTGATTACCCGCAAGGCGTGGACTTGGGATAATTCTGGCGATCCCTTGAGCTATACCATCAGTGATGTGCCTGAGGACATGAAGGAGAAAGTCGAAAGCTACCGCGAGCAGCTTATCGAGACAGCCGTAGAGCAAGACGATGCAGTGATGGAGCGGTACCTAGAAGGCACCGAGCCAACTCCAGAAGAACTCAAGAACTGTATCCGCAAGGGTACTCGTGACCTGAAGTTTTTCCCAACCTACTGTGGTTCCTCATTCAAGAATAAGGGCGTACAGCTGGTGCTAGATGCGGTTGTGGATTACCTCCCCAATCCGATGGAAGTGACCCCTCAGCCTGAAGTTGATTTGGACGGTAATGCGACTGGTGAATTTGCCGCTGTCGATCCCGATCGACCATTGCGAGCGTTAGCGTTTAAGATCATGGACGATCGCTATGGCTCCTTGACCTTTGCGCGACTGTATTCTGGTACCCTCTCCAAGGGCGATACCGTGCTGAATACAGCGACGGGCAAAACCGAGCGGATCAGTCGGATGGTGGAAATGCACGCCAACACCCGCGAGGAAATCGACTCAGCTCAGGCTGGCGATATTATCGCGATCGTCGGGATGAAGAATGTCCGCACTGGGCATACGATTTGCGATCCCAAGAATCCGGCGACCCTCGAACCAATGGTCTTCCCAGAACCAGTAATTTCGATCGCGATCAAGCCCAAAGTCAAGGGTTCTGAAGAAAAAATGGGCGCGGCTTTGACCAAAATGGTGCAAGAAGATCCTTCCTTCCACATGATGACCGATGAAGAAAGCGGTCAAACCATTCTCAAGGGAATGGGCGAACTGCACTTGGACATCAAAGTAGATATCCTCAAGCGCACCCACGGCGTGGAAGTAGAAGTTGGTAAGCCGCAAGTTGCCTATCGCGAGTCGATCACCAAGACCCTCGAAGATGAGTACATCCACAAGAAGCAGTCTGGTGGTTCTGGTCAGTATGCCAAGATCGGCTATATTCTAGAACCAGGTGAACCTGGATCTGGCTTTATCTTTGAATCCAAAGTTACTGGCGGTAGTGTTCCCCGTGAATACTGGCCCGCAGTGGAAAAAGGCTTTGAAAGCTCGATCGTCAAGGGCGTATTGGCTGGATTCCCCTGTTTAGACCTGAAGTTCACTTTACTAGAAGGTGGCTTCCACCCAGTGGATTCCTCCGCTATGGCCTTTGAAATCGCCGCTAAAGCCGCTTATCGTCAAACCATGCCCAAGGCTGGCCCGCAACTGCTGGAGCCGATTATGAAGGTGGATGTGTTCACTCCTGATGACTATATGGGAGATG
>JANNDL010000135.1:0-2798 GCA_031387665.1 Chamaesiphon sp. OTE_75_metabat_95
AATTGTCTGGTAGTTATAATGGCAGCCCTGCAAATGGTGACTTTCGTTATACGCGAGTTTGGGCTGTCTCTTCGAGCGGAACTTGGCATATCGTCGCTGCCCATATAGGTATGGTGGCTTAAACATTAGGAAATTCTTAACTGATCGCAAATTTCGATTCGATTCAAATCAGTCCGTCTTTTCTTGCCATAAACAGCATCAGATCGATAACCCGACAGGCGTAAGCCCACTCATTATCGTACCAAGCTACCACTTTGAAAAAGTTGGCATTTAAACCAATCCCTGCCGTCGCATCAAAGATACTCGAACGAGGATCGGTGCGAAAATTCATCGACACAACTTTCTCCTCGGTATAGCCCAAGATCCCATTCAATTCCCTCGCCGCTGCCGCTTTCATCGCCGTACAAATATCTGCATAGGTGGTAGGTTTGACAGTTTTAAAAGTTAGGTCGATGACTGAAACATCGGCAGTACCCACCCGAAACGCCATCCCGCTCAACTTTCCCTTCAGTAGTAGGTTGGGTTGAAGAATGAAACCCAACAATCCCAGTGTTTGAGAATCTATCGACGTGTACTGTTTTCAAGGGGGAGTCGATCGAATATCGACTCCCCCTCAAGCTAAAATAGAAAGATACAGTTGAAACGAGGTCAAACCTATGGCAGTTCGCCAGCGACGTTACAGTAAAGAAGAGTTGGCTAGGCGTGGGCAAGAACTCTATGAATCTGGCATTCAACAACAAGTCGAAGTGGGCAACGATGGTAAAATTGTGGCGATCGACATCGAAACAGGAGCCTTTGAGGTCGATGAAAATATCGTACCCGCAACCAATCGCTTGTTTGAGCAATACCCCGATGCTCAACCGTGGGTGATCCGGATCGGACATCGTGCCGTGGATCATTTCGGGGCAAGAAGTCTGAAGAAAAATCCATGATTTACGGAGTAGTAAATTTACGGCGAGAAGCAACGCTGCCCCTTGTTGTCGGTAACACAAACAAGCAACAGAAAGTGGTTGATACCGTTATCGATACAGGATTTAGCGGATTCCTATCTTTGCCATCTTCAATCATTACCGCCCTGGATTTACCTTGGAGTGCCTCGGATATTGTCACATTGGGTGATGGAAGCGAAACCCTGTTCGATTTATATACTGCAAATGTGATCTGGGATGGGCAGTACCGCGATATTTACATCGCAGAATCAGAAACGGAACCTCTACTGGGAATGGCATTGCTCTACGGTTATCGGTTGCAGATCGATAATATTGAAGGCGGTATCGTCAAAATTGAAGAGCTGTAATTCCGTGAAATATCGATCGATTCAAATCAGTCCATCTTTTCTTGCCATAAACAGCATCAGGTCAATTACCCGACAGGCATAAGCCCACTCATTATCGTACCAAGCCACCACTTTGAAAAAGTTGGGATTTAAACCAATACATGCCGTGGCATCAAAGATACTGGAACGAGGATCGGTGCGAAAATCCATCGAAACAACTTTGTCCTCGGTATAGCCCAAGATGCCATTCAGTTCTCCTGCTGCTGCCGCTTTCATCGCCATACAAATATCTGCATAGGTGGTGGGTTTAACCGTTTTAAAAGTCAGATCGATGACTGAGACATCGGCAGTACCCACCCGAAACGCCATCCCGCTCAACTTTCCCTTCAAGTCGGGTAATACGAGCGCGACGGCTTTTGCCGCGCTAGTTGAGGCGGGAATGATATTCTGGGAGGCTCCCCGTCCGCTCCGCCAATCTTTTTTACTGGGGCCATCGACAGTGAGCTGGGTGGCAGTCATGGCGTGAACGGTAGTCATTAAACCTTCGGCTATTCCAAAGGTGTCGTGCAAGACTTTGGCAACTGGAGCCAGACAGTTAGTGGTGCAGCTTGCGTTGGAGATAATTTCATCCGTTGTCGGATCGAATTCTTGGTGATTGACTCCCATGACTACAGTCCGAATCTTGTCTGGGTCTTTGGTTGGGGCTGAGATAACTACTCGTTTTGCTCCAGCTTGAATGTGCTTGCGGGCACCCTCATGGGTAGTGAAAAGTCCAGTGGATTCAACTACATAATCGGCTCCTAGTTTACCCCAAGGGAGTTCTGCCGGATCTTTAATTGCCAGACAGGGCACAAAGCAATTGTCGATGGAGATGCCGTCAGGCTGGACTGTAACAGTGCCTGGATATGTGCCGTGGGTGGAGTCGTATTTGAACAGGTAGGCAAGGTTATCGGCAGGAACGAGGTCATTCACACCGACTAGTTCTAATTCAGGATGACTCATGGCAATCCGCGCCACTAGCCGTCCGATTCGCCCGAAGCCGTTAATACCGATTTTGAGTGTCATTTTAAGTTAATTCCTTAATCTAAATTTCGTTTTCACAGGTCTGTTTCTGTTCTATTTGGGTGATATTTGCTAATGTCACTTCAGCGATCGCCTGCATCGCATCTTCAGTAAAAAATGCCTGATGTCCGGTAATTATTACGTTAGGGAAAGTCATCAGGCGAGCAAATGTGTCATCTTGCATAATTCGATCGGATCGATCTTCAAAGAATAGTGCTGACTCTCAGGGTGAACGCACTTAAATTCTCTATTATTAAAAACACTTGAAAACTAGATATAGATTTAATTTATTAAAAGCGTAAAATCTATGCCTGCCCACAGCTTTAGCTAATTAATTATGTTAAGTTGATTTAAAACTAATATGATTCCAAATGAAGCTGAAGCCTAAGCATAGTATAGCAGAACACTTTGACGACATAGAAGATATTAGAATTGAACGTGGAAAAAAACATAAATTAAT
>JANNDL010000163.1:0-20720 GCA_031387665.1 Chamaesiphon sp. OTE_75_metabat_95
GCATCAACTCAAACCGACTTGTGTATACACGGTAGCCTTGGAAAGGGGGACTAAGACCGGATCTTAGCCCCCTTTTTAAGGGGGTTGGGGGATTTTAGATCTACGCATCAACTCAAACCGACTTGTGTATACACGGTAGCCTTGGAAAGGGGGACTTTGAAAGCCCCCTTTCCAAGGGGGTTGGGGGATTTGGATCTAAGCCGAAGTCAAGCAGACTTGTGTATACACGGTAGATTTTGGGAGAGGGGCTGGGGGTGAGGGCAAAGGGCTGGCATTTTATATTTAATTTCGCCTAGCTACTTACTATTGCTTTGAACCAAATATAGTCTCGTCAATAGTGGGAGTAATTGTGGCGGTATCAATTAATAAGTAGCAAACTTTTTACTGGAAAAAGGAGAGCTACTTCTTACCTAGATATGACAAATAGCCTAATTTACGATCGAAGAATGGGTTCTCATACCAATTAGATTTGGAATCGATATCAGCGACTACAGGGATATACGCTGCTAGCTGTCTGACTATTGATGTCAAATTCTAAAGTGCTAAAACTCTGACTCTGCATCCCAAATATATCCTCGATCGTTGCAAACACCACCCGTGTAAATACGGAAAAATCAAAGCTTAAAAGATCCTCAATGGGTAGCCTTGGCTCTGCCAAATAGAGATCACAACACAATCACGATCTGGAAAATAAGTCTAAATAGTTCAACTCAAACTAAAGCAGATAGATCTGATGTTCACATACATCTTTTGACTAGATTCTTGGTAGCTAAGAGCTGAAACCCGCCAATAGGTATTTAGACTCTCCGTAAATGTACCAGGGCGATCGATCGACTATTCAATTTCGACAAAATAATCTTGATGTTACGATTTTTCACTCCGTACTTATACAGGAGTTATGCCTGTTTTTTCTAGTTACATTCGATCGATTTTGATAGATATACTGAACTTTGAAAAATAACTTAAAAACGTGATGATTTTGGTGAGATTTGTGTGAACTATGTACTTGTAGACCAATGTGCTCAGATATACATCACTACGGAGCTAATGTCTGACACCCCGATTTCTCCCGTAAAGGTAAACAATACTAGATATCACACTAATGAAATATTCACGTTCTCTCGTCGCCACCCTATTAATGAGTGGCGGTTTGATCAACTCAATCGCACCAGTATTCGCTGATGTGCCTCGCGCAAGTACCGAAATCGAGAACACTGCTACTGCATCTTATGACGATGGCAATGGTGCCACCGTCAACACTAGCTCCAATACTGTCAAAATCACAGTCGCAAAAGTAGCTGGTATTCTGGTCAATCCAACCGGATTTGAGGACATTACTACCGCGAATGCGTTCAAAGCTGGTAATGACATCTATGCCAATTTCGACGTTATCAACACAGGTAACGATGGTGTCAAATTCAATGTGCCTAAACTAGCCACCATTGTTACACCACCAAATACGACAGCACCTGCTACATTCACTGAAACACAGTATTTCGATGGTACCGATTGGATCACAGTAACTGCAACTGCTGGTGCTCCTTCCCAAACAATTCCAGTCGGTGGAACATTGAAAGTTCGAGTCAAAGCAAAAATTGCTGGTAATGCGACGGTTGGTAGCAACATTATAGTTAAACTGGGTCAAACTGTCAGTCCTACTACTGTCGCCTCTGTTGCGCCACATATCGAACGTGGTGTCGGTGTTGGTGAAGGCGTTGAGGGTAACGACATCTTCACTGTAGATGTTAGTGCTGTTGACGGTACTATTGTCAAGCTAGGTGGTGCGGCTGCCAATGGTATTCGGGAAACATCTGCACAACAAACAATCAAAGTTGAAGCAATCAAGCAGGCGTTCCCAATTATTGGTCTAGCTAGTGGTACTCCTGTTCCACTAACTCCAACTACAGATACGATCCCATACACTGTCGATATTAGCGTCTCGCCAACCGATACGACTGGATCTGGTAAAGTTGCAACTGCTCTAAGCCCAACTGTAATTAAGCTCGGCACTGGTGCATCACCAGCGGCTGGTTCTGGTGTAGATACGCCTCGCGTCATTGTGACAACATCTATTCCTCCAAATAGTACTTTTGCTAGTCTGGGAACTGTCCCAACTGACTGGACACCCGTATATTCCAAGACTGTCTACAGTGCTGTTCCTGGTGCTGCGGCAACTGTTCTTTGGTCTACAACTCCACCTGCAAACTTGGCTGATGTCAAGCAAGTTGGTTTCATCTATACACCATCAGGTACAACGGCAACGGTTGGTATCGCGTTACCAATAAATAGCACCGCTAGTTTCCCAATTAATGTCACAACTGATCAGTTGGGTACTTTCAATGCTGTTTCCGCCATTATCGGTACTAGCCCAGATGCTCTTGGCGCGCCAGATCCAAATAAGCCAGCAACTGCAACTGAAGATGATGCAGTTACCACAGCTCGGTCGGCACCAGTCACACCTGGCACACCGATTATTTTCAACGGTCCAGTAAATGATGCTCAAGCAAAAGGCCCTGGTGGTAACAACAATACCGACTTTACCAACAAGTCGATGGCGATTTCGGGGACAGCAAATACTACCCGGAATGCGGCTGGGAACTTACCTACACTGTCTCTTGTTGGAACTGCAACGACTCTTCCCGCTGTAACATTCAGCAACGCAGTGAAGAATCCAAATAACGCTAATACTGATATTTACCTGTTACCTACAGCTCCAGCAACTGCTGGTGACTTACCCACTGGTACAAAGGTCACAATCAAAAATAGTGATGGTTCACAGACCCGCACTTATACCTACTCTGGCACCGCTTTTGCTTACACCTCAAGCAACACTACTATTACGACACCGATTGTGTTGCCAAGTGTTGCCGCAAATGGTGGTACGGCTGGTTATTCCGTAGATGTTGTGCTCCCTGTTGGTTCTGCACAATTAGTTGGTAGCCCAGTCCCAATTACCGCCTTTATTGGTGGCACTATCACCAATAGCATGGCAGTGTTACCTGTTACTGGCGGTACTGGTGCTACGGCGACAGTTGCACCGACAGCAACAAATACAACTATCGATCGAGTCTACACGGGCTTTATCAACTTAGTTAAAGAAGTTCGGGCATTGGATAGTGTTGGACAAGAAGATGACACGAGTATTCCATACCTAACTGGTACCGCTTCAGTTGGTCAAGTTAAACCTGGTAAATTTATCCAATATCGGATTCGGGCGGTAAACATCGTTCCAGAGGAAGACACTACTGCCACAGGTAGTCAGACGCTCAAAGCTCAAAACTTGAACGTCAAAGAGGATGGTGTTTTCTCTGTTACCAATCCTAATAACTGGGCAGCCAATACTACCCATGAAACTGGTACGGCAAAAGCTCGACTAGGGACAACGATTCTACAAGGCACCGTCACATTTGGTGGAAAAACTGATAGTGACGCTGATGTCTCTCGCTATGATGCGAACTTCGCACCTACGCTGATTGCACCTGGCGAAACTGGTTCGTTCACCTTCATTCGCAAAGTCAACGCACCTGGAACTCTACCTCAACCAGTGGCTCCAGTGGTTCCAGCACCGCCTGGGCCATAAAAGAATCGAGTTATTCCTCGATCGGCGTTGCTGATTTAAGGTATGAAGCATAGATTTTGCCCTCACCCCCAACCCCTCTCCCAAGCCTACCGTGTATACACAAGTCGGCTAGACTTCGTTTTAGATCTAAATCCCTCAACCCCCTTGGAAAGGGGGCTTTCAAAGTCCCCCTTTCCAAGGCTACCGTGTATACACATCTCTGATGAGAAGCGAAAGCCCTAGAAATCCCCCTAAATCCCCCTTGAAAAGGGGGACTAAGATCCGGATCATAGCCCCCTTTTTAAGGGGGTTGGGGGATTTAGATCTACGCATCAACTCAAACGGACTTGTGTATACACGGCAGCTTTCCAAGGGGGATTTAGCGGCTCACCTTTGGACGGGTTCCCCGTCAAAAAAGGTGAGACAAGACAGGGGGATTCACACCAATTTCGCTTCTCTCTAGAGATGTGTATACATGGTAGCTCCCAAGCTTGGGAGCGGCGTTTTTATTCTGGGGTTACCCCAGAATAAAAAAACGACAAGACAGAGGGGAGCCAGAGCCGAAGGCTCTGGCAGGATGCAAAGCGTCCGGGTGAGGGCAAGCCAATGTCGCACCCTTCTAGAATTTCCGAATTTGGAATTGCGGCAACAGATAGATTCAAATCGCCGGGACAACCTCAATTAATAAATCATTCTCTCAAAATGGCTGACAAATTCAACTGTCCCTTTGGGGATACTAAGTTTGTGGCACAGTGCCCTACCTTTCTACATTTACAGGAGCAATCCAACTATGAAACGTTTATTTTCCACCACGTTTGCTTTGACTGCACTTGCTAGCACCATCCTCGTTGGTGCCAGCCTCCCAGTCATCAATCAACTAATCCAACCAGCCGTAGCTCAAACAGCCACAGCTCCCAAACCAATCGTTCTCAAACTTGTCCAATCTAAAAAAGTTGCCGACAAGAAAGGTTTCAAACTAGTCCCTATTACCAAGGCTGCCTCAGGTGATGTCATCGTTTATAGCATTGCTGCTAATAATATCAGCACTAAACCAATCAACAAACTCGTCATCAATCAAAAAATTCGTCCGGGTACGAGCTACGTCGTCAGCTCGGCAACCCCAGTCAAAGGAACGGATCTGACTTTCAGTATTGACGGTGGCAAAACTTACACCGCAGCACCAATCATCGCCAAAAAGCCTGCACCAGCAGATAGCTACACCAACGTCCGCTGGGCTTTTGTCGGCAGTATCGCACCTAAATCTCAAAGTGCTCTGAGCTACGAAGTCAGAGTTCGTTAATTTCTTGTGGGGGCTTTCACACGCAAAAGCCCCCAACCATCAATTACCCCAGGAATATTCCCGTGTCTAGATTCCAGCCGCTTAGGGCAAAATCTTATTTATTCAAAAACTGGCTCGGCGGGCTGGCTGTTGTCACACTGTGCTCCAGTCAGTCGGTAGCCCAAGCGAGTATCACCAACCAAGCTCAATATAAATATGATGTCGTCAATAGCAAAACTAAAGTCGAAGGTAAGACTGGCACGGTAATTATCAATACTGTGGGTAAGGATGGACTGATCGATCCGCTTGGCTCGATTACTGGTTGTAATGGTGAACCGTTGCCTAGCTACAGTGGCTACAGCGTGATTTTGTTCAATACGATCGATCGAATTAACCCCACCTCAATTGCCGCACTCGATCGTACCACCTTAGCCACAGGCGGGCTTGAACCAAACATTAATAATATCAATCCCTTCTCCCTAACTGGAAGCAAGGATGGACGCTACAACTTCCTATTCAACTCTACTCAGACGATCGTTGGCAAGAGCTATATTCTCCTCGTCAAAATCCCTGAAAACTCTACCTACGGCGAACGCCGCGTGATTATTGATATCACTGGTTTTGATGGCACGACCCTCAGCTATCAAGCCACTTCCCTTGATGGCAAGCCATTGAGCACCACTGAAAGTAACGTCAAGAAAGCATCGATTAATATCGCTGATGCTGCCAGAATCGGACTCGTGGGAGTCGGCATCTGTGAATCTCAACCTGCCAAAATCGTCAAAACTGCTGACAGAGCTACCGCCGAACCAGGTGATACGGTAGTTTATCGGATCTCGCTCAATAATAATTCCGATACAGATATTCCCAATCCAGTGGTTGTCGATACCCTCCCGCTGGGGATGTCGCTGCGCCCTGATTCGATTCGGGCAAGTCTAGGCACCACCAACATCAGCGGTGTCAGCTTGAGCCAAGTTGGTCAAAAAGCCTCATTCAAGTTCAGCGCACCTGGATTTGCTATTCCCGCGCGGAAAGTCGTAAATCTAGTCTACGCCGTTACTTTAGATGCCGATGCGGTTCGCGGCACCGGACAGAATAGCGCGGTGCTGGCAAACAGTGCTGGCACGATTATTGACGGCCCAGCTACTCATTTACTCAGCATTCGCCAGGGTTTGATTCGCGATACGGGCACCCTGCTAGGGCGAGTATTCGTAGACAAAAACTTTGATGGTCAACAGCAGCCGAATGAACCAGGCATACCCAATGCGGTGATCTTCATGGATGACGGCAATCGAGTTACTACCGATGCCAATGGACTATTTTCTGTCCAAGCCGCCGTCGCTGGCTATCGCACAGGCACTCTCGATTTTACCAGTCTCCCAGGCTACAGTCTCGCCCCCAACCTCTATTTCAAAGAACGCAATAGCCCGTCGCGATTGGTCAAGCTGGCTCCAGGTGGCATCGTCCGCATGAATTTCGGCGTTACTCCTACTGCGCGTGAGGTCAAATAACCAACCATGAAATATCAACTATTATTCAAAATACTTCAGGTGTTGTGCCTCGGCACCGCCATTCATGGTTTGGCACTGGTGTCACTCGCCCAAACTGCCGCAGCAGAGTCATCTCCACCCCTAGTAGCCCAGCCAGAAACTATCGTCCCAGAGGTAGCTCCAGCGGCACCTGTAGCACCGACTCCACCAATTGCTCCAGCGGCAGTCCCAGTAGCTCCTACGGCTCCAATTCAACCCGCTGCTCCAGTTGAATCAAATTTACCTGCAACTACGCCGCCAGCCCCATTAGCGTCGGACAAAATTGGATCGACGGTCAAGATCTTGGCACCTACGCCCAATCTCCTGCTCGACATTCCTGCGACGATCGTAGTGGTCCAATATAAAGTAGGTACCACACTCGAACTCAAAGTCGGAGATCGGATCGTTGACAAAAATTTGATTGGACGGACAGAAACCGATAGCAAAACCAACCTGATTACTCAGACTTGGTACGGCGTATCCCTCTCCCCTGGCAAGAATATTGTCACGGCTACCACCAGTCAAGGTGAAGTTGCCACCACGACGATCCAAGTCGCGGGCGCAGCCACCAAAATCCAACTCAACACTGCCGAAACCCGCGTTCCTGCCGATGGTCGCACCCTCGCCACTGTTGAAGGTCAACTGGTGGATGAAAATAATAATCCGACCAAACAAGATAACGTTGTCACCCTCACCACCACCGCAGGTGAATTCGCTGGAGTCGATCTAGACAAGGATCAACCAGGCTTCCAAGTCAAAGTTCAAAAAGGTAAATTTACCGCCAAACTCCGCACGGGACTAGATGCTCAAACCGTCAGAATTCGGGCATCTGGCTTCAACATGGAAGCCTTTACCCAGATTCAGTTTGAAACGAATTTACGCAACTCGATCGCGACTGGTGTATTTGATGTCAGACTGGGTGCGAGAGGGACAGATTATTATCGCCCCTTTAGTGAATTTTTGCCTGTAGATCGCAATAATAGCAGCCAACTTCAAGCGCGTGGTCAAGTTTTTGCGACTGGTAGGATCGGCGACTGGTCGGCAACTGGTGCATTTAATAGCGATCGATCCCTCAACAAAGGCTGTAATGGTGCCGACAGGCTCTCCCGCGAAACCTTTAGTCAAAACTGCGAAGATCAGTATCCGCTCTATGGCGATACCTCCAAGGTAGATGTGCTGACACCTTCCCGTGATAGTGTCTACGCCAAACTCGAACGCTCCACTGGCGTAGCTGGAAGTATTCCCGACATGATCATGTGGGGTGACTATGCGACCAATGAATTCGCCACTCGATCGCAACAGTTTAGCGCACTCAATCGCAACCTTCACGGTTCCAAGCTCAACTACAACGTCGGAAATCTCTTAGTGAGCGGTTTCTACGGTGATAATGTCCAAGGTTTCCAACGGGACAATATTGCCCCCGACGGTACCAGCGGGACTTATTTCCTGTCCCAGAGATTGCTCCTGGGCGGTAGCGAAAACCTGATGGTGGAACTAGAGGAGCTAAATCGCCCTGGTACAGTAATTAGGCAAGAAATCCTCAATCGCGGACTAGATTATGACATCGATTACGATCGAGGTACCGTATTACTCCGCCGTCCATTATTACGCACCAGCGTCAATGACGATGGGACGATCTTGGTGCGCCGTTTAGTTGCTACTTATCAGTACGCCAACGGCAGTAACAATAGTATCTACGGTAGCCGCGCTCAGTACAATATCGATCGGACATCTGGTCGCGAAAGCTGGCTGGGTGCAAGCTGGATGAAAGAAAATCTCGGCATTCGCAACTTCAGTATGGTTGGTGCTGATGCCCTAATTCCGATTGGCAATGGCAGCAATATCACCGCCGAATTCGCCAGATCGACTAATAATCCTGGCTTAGGTATCCCCAGTGTCAACGGTAACGCCGTTCGCGTCGAAGGTCAGTACAAATTTAACGATGCCACTACTGGACGCAGTTATTTCCGCACTACTGAAGCCGGATTTGCCAATAACGCCACCACCAGTTTTGTCCCAGGGCAAACTCGCTACGGTGCTGATTTATCCACCAAAATGGGCGATCAAACCACCATTCGGGCACAATTCGATCGAGAAGAAAATCGCGGCAAACCACCGCTAGTTAATAATAACCTCACCGATTTACTCACCCCCCGCGACCCGCTCACCGGATTAGTAGACAACGATCTGCGGACAGTTACCGTCGGTGTTCAGCAGCGAATCGGCGTGACTAGCGTAGATCTTGATTACGTCAACCGCAGTCGCCAAGACCGCTTGGCACTAGATCCCAAGCAAAGTAATGTTTCGTCGGATCAGATTCGATCGAGATTAAATTGGCCACTAGCTAATAATCTCACCTTCCGCGCTCAGAATGAAATCAACCTCGGCAACCAGCAAGATCAGGTCTATCCCAACCGGAGTGGACTCGGTATCGACTGGACGGTTTATCCTGGGATTAAACTGGGTCTAAACCAAAACTTTATCTCCAGCAACCAGTATGGCAACACCAGCTATACCAGCCTGGACTTTGATAGTGTCTACAACCTCAGTAGCAGCACCAAAGTAACGGGTCGCTATTCCTTGAGTCCGTTCCAATCGATCGGATCCGCCGGAATTCAGCAAGGCATCGTCCTCAGTCCTGGCTTGAAACTCGACCTCAACTACGAGCGCGTGATCGGTGGCAACACCAACACTGTCACTGGAGCCGGACAGCAGTTTAACCAGCCCTTTAGCACTGGTCAAACCTCTTCATCCCTAAGCACCACTGGCGGCGACAGCTACGGCATCGGCGTAAACTACACCGACAATCCCAATTTCCAAGCCAATGCTCGCTATGAGTACCGCAACTCCAACCTCACTAGCACAAATAACCTCAGTGCTGGAGTCACTGGCAAGCTCTCACCCGCACTCAGTGCCCTACTCAGATTTCAGCAGTCCAGCGCGGCCAATCAGGTGCTCCGTGAAGCCAATCTCGGCGCGAGAATGGATGTCAAAGCCGGATTAGCTTTCCGCAACCCTGCCAGCGACGAATTTAACGGCTTACTCAGCTATCAATATCGCCGCAATCCCTCAATTCTACCCACCAGTATCCTCACCACCAGCGGGACTGGCTCCGAAGACCACACCCTCGCCCTCGAAGGCATCTACGCCCCCAACTGGCAGTGGGAATACGCAGCCAAATACGCCCTGCGGAATGCGACTAGCTATCTAGATCAGTCCCTCTCGGCTGGCAGTACCCTGGGCATTACCCAACTCCGCACCACTTATCGCTTTGCTCACGATTGGGACGTTACGGGTGATGTCCGCTGGCTCAAGCAATTTAGCAGTGGTCGCAGTGAAGTCGGTGCAGCTCTAGAAGCTGGCTACTATCTCACACCAGACCTGCGCCTCTCGGCTGGCTATAGCTTAGGCGTTGCCGATGACCCCAACGGCAGTCGCAATGCGAGTGGCCCTTATCTGGGCTTAACAATCAAAATCAACGAGCTATTCGGTGGTTTCGGTCGTCAACAGTCGGCTCCAGCTCAACAGCAGGAATCAAAAGTTGCCGATCCTAGTCAACCAGCCGTAGTTGCTCCAGTTCCAGCTCCAGTCCCAGTTCAACCACCTGTAACTACTCCAGCTCAACCTCTGGCTCCTTCCCCAGCTCCAGTCGCGAACCCAACTCCAGTTCCCGCGACAAACTCAACTCCAGTTCAAACAACCACACCAACAGCAGCCCCAATCCCAGCCGAACCGTCTAGTATTAAACCCCAGGAATCCCCAGTCAAATGAAAAATACTTTGTTTTCCCGACTATTGCTAAGTGGTCTGTGTTTGGGCTGGTGGTCGCAGCCTGCTCTAGCTCAATCTCCCAGCTATCTTCAGCTCACAGTAAATAGCAACCTTGATGAAATCAAACCCGATCCTGCACTCACCCTCCGTGAAGCAATCAGCGTCGTCAATGGTAAATTACCACTCGATCGACTCAGCCCTGAAGAACGTCAATTAGTCACCTCTACTAACGATCGCCATCAGATTCAATTTAAACTCACCCTCGGTAAATCTCGCATCGTACTAAATGCTGAACTCCCCGCAATTATTCAACCCAAAGTAACGATCGATGGCGGAGCCGTCCAGAGCAACGTTTCGATCCAAAATCTCCGCCTGACCCGTCCAGGCGTAGAGATCGTCCCCGCGCCAACCGCCCAAATCAATCGCGGTTTGTCGCTGATGGCAGATGATATCACCGTCAAGGGTTTGAGTATCTATGGCTTCCAAGTCGGTAACGCCCCAGCTACCCAAAATATCCCTGGCGCGGATATCTTCATCGCTGCTGAAAATTATCCTCAGCTTGATGGTAGGAAGGCTCCCCAACGGATTTTAATTGAAAATAACTGGCTGGGAATTCAGGCAGATCGATCGATCCCAGATCGCACCTCAGATTTCGGCGTATATATCTTCAACTCTGAAGGTACCACCATTCGCCGCAATGCGATCGCTCACCACAGTGCCAGCGGCATCATCAGCCAAGTTAGTGCCAATAATCTCATGGTTGCTGGTAATGCGATCTTTGCCAATGGTCAATCTGGGATGCCGGATGCGATTCGACTCGAAGGCAACCTCGCCAATAGCCAGATTCAAGGCAACTTGATCTGTGGTAACGACGGCAGCGGCATCTTCGTATTCAAGCCCGTCTCTGGCAGCGTCAACATTGCCAATAACCGCCTCCAGTCCAATGGTCGCCGCCTCCGTCGCGCCGCCATCCACCTGATGGGTGAAGACCATCAGGTTACCAATAACTCGATCGAATTCCAAAATGGTGCAGGGGTATCCGTTACCGCTTTCCCCCACAACAACACCACCTCATCCCTCCGCAACCTGATTACCCGCAACCGTTTTCAGCAAATCGAAGGACTGAGCATCGACCTGATTGCCGATCGGAATGAAGGCATCGAAGACTTCCAAACTGGCGACGGCATCAATCCCCCCCGCAACAGTGAAAATCGCCGCATCGACACAGGCAACGGCGCAATTAACGCCCCCAAATTCCTGTCCCCAGAATTCTACCTAATTAACGATCGCGTCAACCTCGACGGCATCGCCGATCCTGGCTCTGAAGTAGAAATCTACCAGGTCTATCCCGACGGCAATAATTATGGCCCATTATCCAGACCCCTCGCCAAAGTAACCGCCAACGATCGCGGTCAGTTTCAAGCCACCTTCGGCAATCTCCGCCCTGGTACTAGCTTGAGTGCGATCGCTAGCGATCGTCGCTACGGTACTTCAGAGCCTGCTGAAAATGCGATCGTCACTCTGCCAGGAGTCCCAGACAAAACGAGGATCACCACCGTCATTCCCCGCAAATGTGCCCTTACAGAGCCAAAAATTGCCGCCTCACCTATCGTCGAACCAGAGACTCCCGTAGTAGTTGTAGCCCCTGCCAAAGTCACAATTACGATTTCCCGTAACGTCCACTTCGCCCTGGACAAATCCAATCTCAGCCCAGCCTCCACCAAAGTCCTCGACCAGATTATCACCGTCCTCCAAGCCAATCCCTATCTCTCCTTTGACCTCTCTGGACACACCGACCCCCGCGCCCCTCAAGCCTACAACCAAGCCCTGGGAATGCGTCGCGCCGTCGCCGTCCGCAACTACCTGCTCAAACGAGGGCTAGAACCCCAACGGATGACCATTCGCTCCGAAGGCTTTAGCAAGCGGCGCAGTACTGAGACAGGGAAACAGCCTTATGCACTCGATCGACGAGTAGAATTTGAATACCGCGATCTCCGTGGCAGCCAACTACAAGTCATCGACAAACTCGACGACCTCCAACTGGAAAGATAGGTAATCACAGAACTCTTTTTTTGGGATACAGTTAGATTACCGTTAAAAAACTTTCTCATGGGTAGAACCAAAAAAAATCAAGTTTGTTTTCCCAGCTACAAGGTTAAACCGGAGACAATTGAATCACTCAAACAAACAGCTATGGAATCGGGCTACACCTATGGGAATAGCGCGGCAATGGGTGAATTCTTGGACAAGCTGGCTGCACTCGATCGAGACTTACTCAAAGCAATAATTAGAAAGACTTGATACTTATCTGGGATACAGCTATTGTAGAAGAGTAGAGCAAAATACTTACTTAGGGGCAAAAGAATGTCAGACAAACTAGACCAAATCGAAAGACTAATCGAATCTAATGCTAGGGCTATTCTTGCTTTGACCAATCAGGGAGTCGAACTTAACGCCAAGATCGACCGCACTAACGCGATCGTCGTGGAGTTAGCCAATGTTGTCTATGCAGTTTCAAACCGCCAAGAAGACCATGAGCATCGCATCACTCGATTAGAAGATCGCCTCTAATCAACTAAATATAGCTCCACCCTCATCTTAATTCAACAACACTAAAAATAAATTACACCCCGATTCCCCTTTCTGAGCGTCAAAACCCCTGATTTTGACCAAATTTTACATAAATAATACGCAAAATAACGAAAATCAACATAAATTAAAGCTTTCAGCGATCCAGATCGGGCTTGTAGACATTAGAATAATGCAGTGGAACTAATATCGCACGAGAGTTTCAGCAACTTTATCGCAAATTAGATAGATAATTCCTACTTTGTAGGCTGAATAGATCGAGTTGCTAAAAGCTGCAAACTGTAACTGCGAAAGATAGCGAGCGTGCCATTAAGCCGTTTGCTAGTCTAAAATCTAACTTCCACTTACTATGGACAAATGACACCAGTGGCAATTATGCTATTGTGTCAGTCCAGCAATAAACTAAAACAACGGAGATCTACACATGAATAAAGGTGAATTAGTCGATCGGGTAGCTGAAACAGCTAGCGTGACCAAAAAGCAAGCTGATACTGTATTGTCAGCCGCATTGGAAGCAATTATGGAAGCTGTGTCCAAAGGTGACAAGGTTACTTTGGTAGGATTTGGTTCCTTTGAACCTAGAAATCGTCAAAAACGCGAAGGTCGCAACCCTAGAACTGGCGAGAAAATGGAAATTCCCGCAACTAAGGTACCCGCATTTTCCGCAGGTAAATTATTTAAGGACAAAGTGTCCGAAAGCAAAGACGACTAATCTAACTAGATTCACATTCGGCAAAATCGTTTGAATAGACCAAGACATGGGGGGAACCCAACCTGGGCAGCGACCGTAGCGGGCTGTCCCCCCTCTCTGATTTTAGATTTTTCAGCGAGTATCAGTCCGCTCGGCCCCCCGCCGACGGCACTCGCTGCTATTGAGCTACAAATAGCCGATCTCACCAGCTATCCTGACCCTAATTATCCCGAACTCTGTCAGGCGATCGCGACTCACCACAATATCGATCCTGATTGGGTACTCCCAGGCAATGGAGCCGCAGAACTACTGACTTGGGCGGCACTAGAGTTTTCCAAGCTCAATGCCACCATCATCCCTACACCAGCGTTTGCAGACTATGCCCGATCGCTCCAAACCTTTGGTACCCGCATCATCACTCGATCGATGATCATGCCTGATGGCGAAATCGGCGATCTCGATTTTGCCCTCCGCGATCTACCGGAGGAGATTCCCCATGCCCTCGGACTGATCATCAACAATCCCCACAACCCCACGGGGCAGATTTGGAGCGTAGAGACAATTACGCCCTATTTGGAGCAATTCGATCTTGTGGTGATTGACGAGTCGTTCATGGACTTTCTACCCCCAGCCGAGCAGCAAAGTTTAATCCCATTTATTGCTAAATATCCCAATCTGGTAATTTTGCGATCGCTCACCAAGTTCTATAGTCTCCCAGGCTTACGACTCGGCTACTGCATCGCCCATCCCGACAGGTTAGATCGCTGGAAAAATTGGCGCGATCCTTGGCCAGTGAATACTCTAGCCGCAGCCGCCGCGATCGCCGTCCTGCCAGATACCCATTTCCAACAGCTCACCTGGGATTGGCTGGTACCTGCACGCGATCGATTATTTGCTGGGTTGAGTCAGATCTCAGGAATACATCCCCTTCCTGGCGCGGCAAACTTCATCCTGGTTCGCAGCGATCGATCGGCGACGGATCTGCAAACCCAATTACTCAAGCAGCATCAGATTTTAATCCGTGACTGTATTAGCTTCCCTGAATTGGGGGATAAGTTTTTTCGGGTGGCTGTGAGGACGGTGTTGGAGAACGATCGGCTAGTGGCAGCGTTACACCAATTAGAAGCAGGAATCCGCTTTGCTGTTGAATAATTTATGTACAATGAAATTAAATTGAAATCTAGGTGAACAAAAATGGTTCAATCGCCTATTAAAGTCATGACCTTGGCAGAATTTTTATTGCTGCCAGAAATCAAGCCAGCAAATGAGTTCATCGATGGTCAAGTCATTCAAAAGCCAATGCCACAAGGAAAACATAGCTTAATTCAGGGACAATTAGTAATTAATCTTGAGGCAATACTCAAACCTCAGAAAGTTGCTCGTGCTTATCCAGAACTTCGTTGCAGCTTTGGCGGTCGTTCAACGATACCAGATGTTACCGTATTTACTAGCAATCGAATCCCCCGTGATGAAGATGGTGATATTGCAAATGTATTTGCGATTGCACCAGATTGGACAATTGAAATTCTCTCCCCCGATCAAAGTCAAACCAAAGTAACCAAAAACATCCTGCATTGTCTACAATATGGTACCCAAATGGGTTGGTTGATCGATCCAGCCGAACGATCGGTATTTGTCTATTTCTCAGATCGATCGACTCAAGTATTCGATGAAGAAAAAGATACATTACCTGTGCCTGAATTCGCCAAAGATTTTCAGATTACATTAGGCGAGTTATTTGGATGGTTGCGCGATTGAATCAAAATTGGAGATAGTGCATCAATTCCCCAATCAACTCGCCCGACAACCCCAACCGCTGCTGAAAATTGACTAAATCGGTGAATTTTCCACCCTGTTCCCGTTGACTGACAATCTCAGTTGCTAGCTCTGGTGAGATCTGTGGAATTTGAACCAATTCAGATACAGTCGATCGATTTACACTCACAGACGGCAAAGCTAACTCTGGCTCATAATACTGAAAACTCAGCACTGGAGCCAACCATTGCAGCCTAGCCAGGGGAATATTCAGCGCGGCTACCAGATCGGAAATCGAATAAAAAGCCACCCCCGCCTGACTCAACGCCACTAACTGTCGCGCCTGATGAATCGAAATCCCTGGCAATCGCAGCCAATCATCCACATTTGCCTGATTGACATCAATTTTCACACCCAAATCAGCAGCAACAGCAATCTCAAATGCTGACTTAAACCGATAATAAGGATCTTCAATAATGCGCGATCGTAAGGACATTTTAAAGAAAAACTGAACAGTACGGCTAGAATCGTGAGTCACTTTACGCTCTCCCCAATGTTAATATTTTAAGCGTAGCTCTACTTGAATATTTAACCGATCTTTACGCTGGTGCCAATCAGGGAGAATACTTGCGAGTAGCTGGTAAAAGCTTGTGGAGTGATTGGGAAACCGCAGATGACAAAGTTCATGAACGATCACATAATCAATGCAATCTTTTGGTGCGCTAATCAGTAGGGGGTTAAGGAAGATTTTACCGCTTGGGGTGCAGCTTCCCCAGCGTTTGGACATATTACGGAGTTCAAATCTGGTATTGTGCTCAATTGCATAAGCTGAGACTAATTTTGTACAGTATTGATAACGTGCTGAAAAAATTGTCAATGCTCGATCGCGAAACCAATGATCTATAAATTTTTCGACATGTTCTCTGTCGAATGGGGTAGGTGTATTAACTTCTAATCTACCTTGCCAGAGCCGGATTTTATCGCTCGAACTTTCAATCAATTTTAACCGATACTGCCGACCTAGATATCGATAACCTTCGCCGGAGACACATTCGGGGGCTGGTAATGGTGGGGCATATCGATCGAATTGACGTTGTTGTCGGGCAATCCAGGCGGCGCGATGCACGATCTTAGATTCGATCGATTCGATAGTTGCATCTGTGGGAGCTTTGACAATAATACTGCTGTCGGGATGAACTTCGATCGCCAGAGTTTTGCGGGGGGAATATTCTAGAGCGTAGGTAATATTTTTGCTGCCATAGGGCACGCGATGGATCTCAGTTGACTTCATAGTTTTCGGCAATCTTGAGAATCTTGGCAATTAGTTCGTCTAAATCTGCCCAGGGAATAAATAGATTGTGAGTCTTTTTTAAGTCATGAACGAGGTCGTCGATTTCGTTCATCATTAGCTTTTGAATATCGTGATTGTGTTGCCAATCGCGAATTTTGTGCTTGGTAATAATGTCTTCAATGCCGATCGATAGTAATACTAACACGTCTGAATTATCAGTTTCGTTATTTAATTTATCTTGAAAAACATTGTAAAATGCCCGTGCTTGGGGGCGGGGTTGGAGTGGTGCGGGTACGGTATCGGCTCCGCCGCTGCGAACGGTTTCCAGATGCGATCGCATTTGCTGGAGATATTCGATATCGCCAAGGCGTTTGGCGCGGTGAGCCTCGATCGCGGTTTGAATTAATTGACTCAATCGTAAGTATAATACGGGATCTTCTTCCATTCTCTCGATCGCGACTTTTTTGATTCTCGCGGCAATTGCATCCGCCTGGGCGGCTGTACCTGCAATGCTTTCGATTTCGGCATTCGATCGATCTAAATCAAAAATATCTACAGGTTCGATAATGGTGATAAATTCCGATGCACCGATTTCTTTGGCAACCATGCGCCGAATTTGGTCATCAAAAGCGGAATAGTTTATTTTTTCGGCATAGCGGATTTTAACCAGATCCTTCAGTTTGAACCAAGATTTCAGATCTTGAAGATAGCGTTGTTTAGTTTGTTCGGGGGTATCGGCTTGAAAAGGAGCATTACTGAGGGCGAGGCGAAGATTTTTGGCGAAATCTCGCAGTGATTCATAAAATTCATCCCGACGATCTTGCGGTTCAAGCCACTGTTGCAAGCTTTCGGTATCTTGCAGATTATTTACGCCTTTAAATACATCCCAAACAGCCCCATGGAGCGTGGGCAATTTGGCAATTTCTACCCGCACATCGACTAGGGCACCTTCAAGATCTTCTCTGTCGAATCCTTCCCGTTCTAGTCTGTCGTAGATTTCTAGCGCGTCAGTCATTTCACCAAAAATACCCCGATAATCGATGACTAACCCGTACTGCTTGCCCTCAAATACCCGATTGACACGGGCGATCGCTTGTAAGATATTATGTTCTTTAAGCCGTTTATCGATGTATAAAACCGCATTACGCGGCGCGTCAAATCCAGTTAGTAATTTATCGACGACGATTAATAAATCTGGTGCGTCTTCCCCATCTCCACCCTTGAATTTATCAATTAGTTTGTCTTGATATTGCTTGGGTGTGCCATAAATTGCCATCATATCCTTCCAAAAGCTTTGTACTTCTGAGATATCGGCTTCATTGACACTATCATTATCTTCGCGAGTATCTGGGGGTGAAATAATTACCGCCGATCTGATTTTCCCCCAATCATTAATTAATCTACGATAAGTAATTGCGGCACGTTTGCTAGAGGTGGCAAATTGTCCTTTTAGCCCTGTACCTTTGAAATGTTTAGCAAAATGCTCACTGATATCGTAAGCAACTTCCTTCATTCTTGCTTCAGATTCATATAGTGGCTCGGCACTTTTGAACTTGCGTTTTAAGTCGGCTTTTTGTTCGGGATTTAAGTCAGCAGTAATTCGATCGAACCATTTATCGACAGCTTCAGTATTTTTAAATTCACTCTCTCGCCCTTCATAAACGATCGGCACTACCGCTTTATCACCCACGGCTTTGGGCATAGTGTAAGAGTGGATAAAACCGCCGAATTTTTGAGCGGTACTTTTATCCTTCTTCATTAATGGCGTACCTGTAAAGCCGATATAACAGGCATTGGGAAACACATTTCGCATCTTGGCGTGAATTTGTCCATATTGAGATCGGTGTGATTCATCCACCAACACAAAAATATCAACGCTGGGATTGGTGACTTTTTCCCTCGCGACAGTTTCAAATTTATCGATCACGGTGGTGATGATTTCGGCTTTGGGTTCGTTGAGTAATTCGAGTAAATGTTTGCCGCTTGTAGCTTTAACTGGTGCAGTGCCACAGTCTTTAAATGTATCCTTGAGTTGATCGTCTAAATCCACCCGATCGTTTACTAAAATAATCTTGGGATTGAGAATACTTGATTCTCTCACTAATGCCTTAGCTAACATCACCATCGTTAATGATTTTCCGCTTCCCGTTGTGTGCCAAATTACGCCACCTTGACGCGAAGCATCACCTCGCACTTGTTGAACTCGATCGATAGTAGCTCTCACCGCAAAATACTGTTGATAACGAGCGATTTTTTTCGTCCCACTATCAAACAAAATATAGCCATAAATCAGATCTAATAACCGCACCGGATTTAACAAACTGTAGAGAATGCGATCCTGCGCTGATACTTCTCTAATTCCCGCCGCCCACAATTCTTTAATCTTTGACTGTGCCCAAACTTCCCGCCAGCTTAGTAATTTCTGACTCTGCACCTGCGCTAAAGGCACATTAATTAAGGCATAAAGTTCAGCCTCAAAAGTTTCGGGAATAGCTTCTTCTTTCCACACCGCCCAAAATTCTTTGTCAGTGTAAGTTGTACCATATTGAGCCGAGTTTTGAGCGATCGCCAGCAAGATCTGCGTCACACAAAAAAAGTGGGGAATCTCATCAGAGCGATGGTTTCGCAAGTGTTGACTAATCGCATCGCCCATTGCATCGTTAAGATCTGGACGTTTACATTCGATCGCAACTAGCGGAATCCCATTCACAAACACCACAATATCGGGGCGACGAGTTTGGGTACTATTCAACCGCTCAACTTCAAATTCATCGGTGACATGATAGACATTATTCGCCGGATTTCCCCAGTCAATATATTTTAGCTGAGGACTCTTCTTATCACCATCGATCGTTTGTTCGAGACTTTTTCCTAATACTAATAAATCGTAAATCTGTGTGCTAGTCGTGTAGAGAGCGTCGTAAGGAAATTGACTAATAGCCGCAACCGCAGTTTGAATATTCGTATCACTAAACGGATAAATCTTACCCCGATGCTCGATCTGATTGAGCTTGCTAATTTGGGCAGTCAGGATATCTTCGAGAACTACTTTCGATCGTTTCCCCTGACGATAGGCTAGTGCTTCGGCTGGCGTGATGTAGGTATAGCCCATATTCTGAAGCAAAGCCAGAGCCGGAATTTGAGAAGAAATAACTTCGCGCAAGTCAATGGGAGAGGGGTTCATATCAAAAATTATACTAAATTCCAATAACCTAATCCTGAAATCCTGAAAATCCTAAAATCCTGATAGAATTTGAGAAGAAATAACTTCGCGCAGATCGATCGGGGATGGATTCATAATAATTACGTAGGGTGTGTTACGGCGGAGCCTAACGCACCGATTTATAGGTTGTCATATGCAGCATCTTCAGAATTATCCCAGACTTGTGAAAATGCTGCTTCTGATAGCTTAGTAGCAAAGAATGTAAGTGGTAAATCGATTTCTTCGACGCGCCAAGCTGCATAAGATAGGGCTTCAGAAATATCAGATCGCTCTAAATAGGGATAGGCGGCGAGGATTTCTTCAGAGGTACGTCCAGAAGCCATTAGCCCAACAATCGTGCCTACAGTGACACGCAAGCCGCGAATACAAGGTTTTCCGCCCATGACTTCGGGATTAAATGTGATTCGAGATAGTTCTTTCACAGAGATTCTCCTTTACCTTTGTATCGATCGTTATTATTGAATACTTTCTTAAATTCCAAACTGGGACTACCAAAATTTATCAATAAACCCACTGGAAAATTGTAAGCCACCACATAATTCTTTGCTTGGGCTAGATGGACATCTTCGAGTCTGATGACAGCTTTGATTTCAACAATGACACGCTCCTCTACTACGAAATCAGCGCGGCGTGTCCCTACCTGTATTCCTTCATAATAAATATCCTGTTCTACTTCTCTACCGAAATTCAACTTTGCTCTGTCGAATTCGATAGCGAGACACCGCTGATAGATGACTTCTTGAAAGCCATTTCCCATTTTACTGTGGACTTTCATCGCGCAGCCATTAACTTTATATGTGATGTCGTTGAGTTCCATAGCCTATTTTCCCATGCGTGCATCTCTAGTGTTCCCCTACACCCATCATGAGAATCAGGATTTAGAGGATTTTCAAGATTTTCAGGATTAGGTTATTTGTAGGATGCGAGGGTTATTAAGATGATGCTACCCACAAGCACCCTAATCCTGCACATCCTAAAATCCTCTAAATCCTGATGCGTCCGGTGAGTAGTTGTTGCATCAAACCTAGTTTCTG
>JANNDL010000164.1:0-24522 GCA_031387665.1 Chamaesiphon sp. OTE_75_metabat_95
GCATCAACTCAAACCGACTTGTGTATACACGGTAGCCTTGGAAAGGGGGACTAAGACCGGATCTTAGCCCCCTTTTTAAGGGGGTTGGGGGATTTTAGATCTACGCATCAACTCAAACCGACTTGTGTATACACGGTAGCCCCACGAGCGGCGGTTTTATTCGGGGGTTCCCCCCGAATAAAAAACCGACAAGACAGAAGATCTCAAATGGGTTCTATATCAGTCGCAACTAGAACAAAAACCCGACTTTTTGGAAAAGCGGCGTTTTTATTCTCCTGGGGGAGCGGGCTTCCGCCAACGGGGGTTCCCCCCGAATAAAAAAACGACCAGACAGTCGGGTTTTTATCGTCACTAGCCTTACTTTCCTAATCTCTCATTTCAGATCTTCGATCCTCTCACCGTCTGCGCTAATCCAGGCAATTTTAGTAATACCGCGATCGATCGCAATTTGTTTAATCTCGGCTGGTGCGCCGTCATTGAGATACATCTCGACGCGGACTAATTCTGGATTCGATCGTAATTTTTGACCATAAGCCAAGGCTGCGGCGATGGATATGGGTGTCGTCGCCACTACCAACCAGTCCGAATTGGGGGCTGTGCGCGGCATGGCGGGGTTGGTTTGCAGGACTTGCTGCAATTCCTCAATATTCAAGGCAAAGCCAATCCCTGGGTAATTTTGCCCCTGTGGGTGATAGAGTGCGAGTAAGCTGTCGTACCGTCCGCCTTTGCCGAGGATATAGGCGCGATCTTCGGTGATAGTTACAGCTTCAAACACGATCCCTGTATAGTAATCAAAGGTTTGAATCAGGCTTAGATCCAAAATTAGCGGGAGTGAATCAGGGCTAGTATTTACTAGTAATTCGACTAATGTTTGGAGATGGGCAATTGTCGCTTGACTAGCTGGATCTAGTTCTAGCTGGGCTAGCTTTGCCAGAACTAGAGTTGGTTTACCGCGTAAATCGATCAGCGAGAGAGCTAATTCTTGTTGTGCTGGCGTGAGCGATAGCTGTTCTAAACTCACCCTGTCGAGGTGTGCCCAGCAATGTCTAATTTGAGTCTGAAATTCGGCGGGAAATTGAGCTAGCAGCGCACGGCTCAAGCCTGCTTCGCCCAAGATGATCTGAAAATTGGGCACCACGAGGGATTTCAAACAATCCATCATCAACAGGATTGCTTCAACATCAGCTAAAGTTCCGCCAACACCTAAGAGTTCAATTCCCGCTTGATAAAATTCTTGTTGTCTACCATGATGCTCGACATCAGCTTTACGGAAGACATTAGCGTTGTAATATAGCCGCTGGGGATACAAATCGCCCATTCTCGATACCGCAGCACGAGCGATCGAAGCTGTCAATTCTGGACGTAGCCCCAGTGTACCACCTTCTGCCGATGGGATCTGGATCACTGTTTCTCGATCGACTGCACCACCTGCAATCAGTGTATCTAAGCGTTCTAGCGTGGAGGTAATGATTCGCTGATAACCCCAGCGATGGAATACATCTTGGATTCCTTTCTCCACCCAGCGTTTTTGAGCAACATCTAGCGGGAGGAGATCCCGCGCGCCAGGGACATAGAAGTTTGTCGATGTGCTAGAAGTGGGTGCGGTGAGTGGAGTTGAGATCATGAATACTTGTTGGTGTGTGGGATCTACGCTTACATACAATTCGCTTTGGTTTGCTGCGGAGATCTACCCACCCCGCCCTACGGGCACCCCTCCGAGGAGGGGATTTTTCATACCAGCCTTTTGTTGCTGCGGAGATATTTATCACAAACCCTTGCAAGGAGGGATTTTCCACCACATCTCCAAAGGAGATGGATCCGGAAAGTCCCCTCCTTGGAGCGGCGGTTTTATTCTGGGGTTCCCCCAGAATAAAAAACCGACAAGACAGGGGTGCCCGTAGGGCGGGGTGGGTAGATCTCCGCCACTCACTACTCCTTCACACTCCCTGCCTCAACCAACTTCACCTTAGTTGCCAAGCCAAGTAACTGAAGTACCTGAATTGTGATCCAGGTGATATCGAGTTCCCACCACTTCATCCCATGACGAGCAGAATATTGGTAAGCATGGTGGTTATTGTGCCAGCCTTCGCCGTAGGTAGTTAGAGCCACCCACCAGCAATTGGTGGAATTGTCGGTAGTCTCAAAGTTTCGATAGCCGAATTTGTGCGTCGCGCTATTTACCAGCCAGGTGCAATGATAGACGATTACCAGCCGAGCGAACACGCCCCAGAAGACAAATGGCCAGCTACCGATTAGATATAATACTACGCCCAATACGACTTGGAGTGGGAAAAAATAGTTGTTCAAAAATTGATAGAACTTGTCGTTGACAATATCCTTGGTGAAACGTGGAATATCACTTTCGGCTGGAATCTCAAAGCACATCCAGCGAACATGGCTCCAGAGGAAACCTTTTTTGGAATCATGATGATCCACATCTTGATCCGAATGCAAATGATGGTGACGGTGTAAACCAACCCACCAGATAATTCCGCCTTGCAATGCTAACGTGCCGCATAGAGCGAAAAAATATTCCAACCACTTGGGTACTTGAAAGCTGCGGTGGGAGAGCAGACGGTGCCAACCTAAAGTAATCCCCAAGCCACCTGTAATCCAGTGTAAAAGTACTGCTACACCGACAGCTTGCCAACTAAACAGTGCGGGCAAAAAAGCACAGACTGCACCGATATGAAATATTACGAGGGCGATAATCATCGTCCAATCCAGACGAAGTTTTGTTGATGCGGCAACCGTCATTGAGCTAACCTATGAAGAGTTTTTATAATATGCCCCATCTGCGTGCAGATCGAGTGGGCAACTAATTTACCCGATCGAATCATGAACAGCGCATTACTCATTCCAGCAGCAGAAAAGGCACTATCACTGATTTTTAATGGTATTGACGGTCAAGTCAAGGTAAATCTTCGGCGAGTTTTAGAAACTTACTGTCGTCATCGTGTAGGTACGCGACATTTCTCCAGCGTCAGCGGTTATGGGCACGACGATTTGGGGCGCGAAACCCTAGATAAAGTTTTTGCAGATATTGTCGGTGCGGAGGCGGCTGCGGTGCGGATCCAGTTTGTGTCGGGGACTCATGCGATCGCATGTGCTCTGTTTGGAGTATTGCGCCCTGGGGATGAAATGCTCTCAGTTGTGGGTGCGCCCTACGATACGTTGGAGGAGGTAATCGGCACGCGGGGATCTGGGCAGGGATCCCTGAAGGAGTTTGGGATTGACTACCGCGAATTAGCCCTCACCAGCGACGGGGGGATCGATTGGGATAGTTTGAGTCATTCTGTCCAACCAAAGACCCGTCTCGTCCTGATTCAACGCTCCTGTGGCTATTCTTGGCGATCTTCTCTATCGATTGCGGAGATTGGGCGGATTGTGGAGATTGTCAAAGCCCAAAATCCCGATACTATTTGTTTTGTGGATAATTGCTATGGCGAATTTGTCGAGGATCGAGAGCCGCCTGCAGTGGGTGCGGATTTGATGGCTGGCTCATTGATTAAAAATCCTGGTGGGACAATCGCTACGGGTGGTGGTTATGTGGCAGGGAGAGCGGATTTGGTAGAGATGGCGGCTTGTCGGCTGACGGCTCCAGGAATTGGTTCATCGGGTGGGGCGACTTATGACCAAAATCGACTGTTATTTCAAGGTTTATTTCTCGCACCTCAAATGGTGGGTGAAGCAATGAAGGGCAACCACTTGACGGCTTATGTGTTCGATCAATTGGGCTATCCGGTGAATCCGGCACCATTTGCGCCACGTCGGGATGTGATTCAGGGGATTAAACTGGGTTCGCGGGAGAAATTAATTGCGTTTTGTCGATCGATCCAGCAGCATTCACCGATTGATGCTTATGTCGATCCGGTACCAGGTACACTGCATGGTTATGAGAGCGAGCTGATCATGGCTGGAGGGACTTTTATCGATGGTAGCACATCAGAATTTTCGGCTGATGGCCCGTTGCGCGAACCTTATGTGGCATTCTGTCAGGGTGGTACCCATTGGACGCATATTTCGATCGCGTTAGAAGCCGCAATTGATGCGATTATGGCGATCGATGCACACTAGTTTTATTCATTTATTCCTAACAAATTAGCCAAAAATAAACTCATCATGTCTAAAACACGATGAGTTTATTTTTGGAAAAATTAATACTAAACCCAACTAAATGCTAGATTTTACTTGAGACTGTATTATTTAATCGATCGATCGAATCAATCAGTAGCTGCTGCTGTGCCATGACTGGATCGGTTGCTGCTTCAGCCATTACCTCCTGGCGAGATAACTTTCTCTTGGCTGTTTCAAAGGATCTAACTACCAAGAAAATCACAAAAGCAATCAGTAAAAAGTTAATTAGAGCAGATAAAAATAAACCGTATTTAATCCCACCAGCACTAAGTTCAGCAATATCTTTTAGTCTAGCAGCTTCCAAAACTGGAGCTAGGACGACTGGAGTAATAATATCTTTGATGAAAGACTCAACAATCTTGGCAAACGCGCCACCTAAAATGACGGCAACGGCTAAATCTAGCACGTTACCTTTCATGATGAAATTCTTGAAATCGCCGATGAGAGTACCTTGTTGTAATGCCATGATTAGTTTGTTGTTGTGGAAATGTTATCTAGTATGAAATTCTACCACTGCTTTCGGGTGGCGGGAAGTGTTAGCCCAAGTTTTTTGAGAAAACTTTATGACTGCATACGTTATTGTTGTTGGCGATATCATCAGCTTAGATTGGCAGTACGATGACCATATTTACTAGCAGCAATTGGGACGCTCGATAGACAATAGATACACTCTTGAGTATCTGCGCTGATTGACGGACAAATCTTTTTATCGTAGGTTGGGTTGAAGAATGTTGGCAAACGCTCCGCTACCGCCAACGCTATCGCTCTACCCAACCTACGCATTTTCGTAGTTTCAGGAGTTTTGTCCGTCAATCAGGTATCTGCGATGTCCAGGCTTTCTTCCTATCGTTTTAGTTGAGCTGAAATTTGTCTTGGTAAATAGCAAAGATCGATAGATCTCTTGTGAAAATTAGCGAAAGTTTTAGTGGTTTTTGTCCGGATTCCTGCGGGGATCCGATGAATAATGTAGGCAACCCCATTATTAATTTCAGGAAGCAGCCATAATGATCGCTGGAACTCTCGCATTTGCTACAACAGGCTTTTGGATGTTGATGATTTTTGACTGTGTTCGCAATGAGCCAAAAGGTTCTAGTTGGCTGTGGTTGCTCATCGTTTTGAACTTTCCAGGGGCGTTTATTTATTTTGTAGCGCGAAAGTTGCCCTATCTAGATCTGCCTATACCCAATTTTTTCAAGCAATGGACGATGCGAGACGCGCTGTGGAATGCTGAAGCTGGAGTGACTAATATCGGCAAATCTCATCAATACGTCACCCTTGGCAACATTTTAGTCGAGATGGGTAAGCTCGATCGAGCCGCCGAATGCTATCGAGAGGCTGTAGAGAAGGAACCCGCAAATACCCACGCTTTGTGGGGCTGTGCGACGATCGAAATGGAACGCAAAAATTTTGACTTAGCACGAGGCTATCTGAACGATTTACTCCGCCAAGATCGAGATTACAAGCGGGGTGAGGCATCTTTATTATATGGGAAAGCTCTCTATGAACTCAAGCAATGGTCGGCAGCAAAAGAACATCTCGATGTCGATGTGAAGCTATGGAGCCATTCGCAGTCTTTTTTATTGCTAGCCAAAATAGCTGTAAATTGCGATGGAGATCCAGTAGCTGCTAGAAATTATCTGGAGACAATGTTGGCGAGAGTAAAAGCATCTCCACGCTATAACTATCGCCGCAATCAACGGTTTGTGCGATCGGCTGAGAAAATGTTGAAGAATCTAAATTAATTAATGGCGTTGCTGAATTGATGTATGAAACCCTCAGTAGGGGTAATGTCTTGTCGGTTTTTTATATCTCCTGACGGAGAGGCTATGCCAACGGGGGTTCCCCCCGTTGGCGGAAGCCCGCTCCCCCAGCGGCTCGCTCCGGTCGGGTTTCTAGGGCGATGGAAGCGAGACAAGACAGGAGAATAAAACCGCCGCTTCATGAATTACCCCTACCGAGGGTTTCATGGGTTGCATAATCGGTTAATCATACATGGAATCAGCAACGCCCTATATCTGTTATTTTGCAGCAGGTTTCGGATCGGCTGTGGCGGCGGTAGCAGTTTGGATATTGACTTTATCGATCGTTTTTAGCGTACCATCGGTTTGAACTTGCCAGATATCATAAGTCCCGACAACATCGCCTTGAGCGTCGATATCGACATTCCCGCTGGCTCCTTGATAGTTGATTTTCTTGCCAGCTTTAAGCAGGGTAATCGCTTTGCACAGATCGCCAACTTCTTCACCAGTCCCGCTAGAAATCTCGCGAATTTTACTGGCAATCCCTTCGCCTGTATTGGTTTTAGCTGATTGAGCTGCTAGTAGCATCAGGGCTGTAGCATCCCAGGTATGTTGGAGATAGGGTGTGAGCGGTTTTCCGGTTGCTGTCCACTGCTTATTAAAGCCTTCCAAAGCCTTGCCATGTGCCCCAGGAACAGTACCAATTGCCCCATCAATGATAAATTTACCATCTTTGGTTTTACCCACCTGATCGGGGAATTTAGGGGAGTAAGCTCCATCGGGAAGCATGATCGTTACGCCTTTGCTCAAGCCTTGTTCGTAAGCATCTTTGAGGATAATCGAGCCAGTATCAGGATAGACTAGAGCGACAATTGCCTGGGGTTTGCCTTCAAAGATGGCTCTAACTTCGGAAGTAAAGCTGACTCCTTTGGGATCGTAGTGGGTAGGTTTAGCTTCATTCGTCACTGTACCGCCCAATTTTTTGAAGGAAGCGACAAATTCTTTTTCAAAGCCGATCCCATAATCATTATTGATGGCGATCGTTGCAACTCGTTTAAACCCTCTCTTGATCGCTAGCTGCGCCATTGCTTGCGCTTGATAGGTGTCAGGTGGTGCAGTTCTTGCCCAGTATCCCTTATATTCACCTTTTTTGGCTCGATCGGTAAATACGGGACTAGTACTACCTGGCGAAATAATCATCGCTTTATTTTGGACGGCAATCGCAGCAGCAGCCGTAGAAACTCCACTCCCGAACGCACCGACTACACCCGCAACTTTATTGACGGCGGTGAGTTTTGTCATCGCAGAGGCTCCGGCAGCAGGATCGCTTTGATCGTCTTCAGATACCAATGTGACAGGCGCGCCATTGATGCCACCGCAAGCATTGACAGTATCTACCGCTAGTTTAACCGCGTTGGGTAACGGCTGGGCGATCGAAGCCAAATCTCCAGTACTAGAAAATAGGGAGCCGATTTTCAAACCCTTACCCTGATCACCACCACTGTCATAGGTTGCCGTTGGTGTTCCAGCCGTGGTTCCAGCTCCATCTGTCGGCTTGGGATTGCTACAGCTAGTAGCTAGTAAGCTGGTAATACTCGTTAATAATGCCATTACTACCGCTAGTTTTGGCTGAATCCGTCGAACGGGGTTAGTCATAATTGAAAGTTGCACTGCTCACACATTAAACAGAATATTAACTCAATTTGAGATCGAACGAACAGGATGTGGTCGATTTAAGAGATTGATTTCACTACCCAATTCTGCACTTAAATCTTGTTGAAGCTGTGTCATTAAATGAGTGCCAATTCCCTGTTGGCGATATTCTGGTGTCACAAACAGAGATAATAGTTCGACGGTTCGATCGAGTAATATTTCTGCCACTGTGAATCCCACCATTTCCCCAGCTACAGATGCCGAGACAGCAAAGGTTTCGCCCTGATGGATTGCAACCGATGAGGAAGAGGCGATTGGTTTGATACGTTGTAAACGCGAGACTGATTTGTGATTGGTTCAACCATTGCCAGATATGCTCAGATCCATAGATTGAGACACTCGGTTCAGATGCCGATTTAGTTACATGGCCAGCAATTCCACATTCCAATTTTTGACGATGCTCAAACAATAATCGATTTTTGCTGGTGGGGTTGGGCGGGTTCGTTCAGTACTTGATGGTGTGTTGCGGGTATTTCTAGCATAAACCCTCCCCTACAATAAGTTTGAATTTAGAATTGCTGCGGATTGGTATTGCGATAGCAGGGAGCGACTCTGACTCATTTTTCCTGGTAAAATAGCCCATAAGCTATCAATCGGGTGTTCGATCGAATGACAGAAATCCAAGCTGTGCTATGTGGCTATTATGGCAAGGGCAACGGTGGCGATGAAGCCTTGCTGGTATCAATGTTGGAGATGTTGCCACCACATGTAAAACCCCTAGTATTGTCAGCCAATCCTCGTGCTACTTCCAAGAGCTATGGAGTCAAAAGTTACGATCGCATGAATAGCGGTTCGGTGGTACGTGCGCTGAAAGAATCCCAAGTATTAATCTTGGGCGGGGGCAGTCTAATTCAGGATGCCACCAGCATTCGCAATTCGATCTACTATGGCGGACTAATTGGACTCGCGCGGCAATTTGGACTCCAAACGATCGCTATCGCCCAAGGAATTGGCCCCCTAGACAAATCATTTACCCGCTGGATTGCCCAACGTGCTTTTAGCAACTGCACCGCTCTGAGCGTCAGAGATCCAGCCTCTGCTGCCCTAGTCGAATCCTGGGGACTATCCTGCGTGATGGCACCAGATCCCGTCTGGAGTATGTCCGCTACCCCCGTTCCCGAAATCGCCAACATCCCCAGCCCAAAAATCGCCGTCACCTTGCGATCGCACCCCCAATTGACAAATCAAAGGTTGGATACGATTACCCAAGCCCTAGTCGAACTCCAAGCAGCCACTGGTGGGCACATTTTACTCGTCCCCTTCCAACCCACCACCGATCTAGATATCGCCGAGCAAATTCAAGCCGAATTGACCGATAATAGCCAAGTCGTCACCCTCACAGATCCAAAACAACTTAACGGTTTGTTTCAAGGGGTGGATCTAGCGATCGGAATGCGCTATCACAGTCTCATTATGGCAGCAGCTCAAGGCTGTAAATGCTGGGCGATCGGCTACGACCCAAAAGTTAGTAAACTAATGACAGAAATTAAGATTCCAGGCTGGGAACTCACCAATATTCCCGCAAACCCCAGCGAGATTGCCCAATCCTGGCAACAACACCTCACCACCGGAACAGCTTTATCACAGCAATCAATCTCTGCTCTGAGTCAAAATTCTTTCGCTCATAGAAAGTTGTTATTTCAGGCGTTGGGAGTTAGTGAATAGTGAATGGTGGATGGTGAGCTTACTGAACGAAATTATAATCTCCCACACCCCCACACTGCCACCCTCCTACACTCCCACGCTCCCACACCCCGAACCCATGAACCCAACAAACGACATCGACGCACTCGAAACGATATACACCACAGTAGAATCCGAACCAGATCGCACAGACTGGCTGACGGCAGTTAGCAATCTCCGCCAGATCAACCGCCAACTTGTCGAAGAGATTGCCAGATTGGAACAAGCTCTGGCAACTACCAAACAATCATTACATAGCCACAAAGAGCAAAATCAGAGCTACGAAATCACGATTTTGCAACATCAAGACGATCTCAGAATTGCCCAAGATAGACTGGCAGGCATGTTTCAGCAGCTCGAAACCTCTCACCAAATCGGGCAACGTCAACAAACCCTAGTCGAAACGCTGTCTCAGCAACTCGAAATCGTCCAATCCATCGTCCCGCAACTAGAGTCCGAACACGACGAACTCACCCAACAATATCAGCAGCAATCTCACAAGCTGCACAAAACCGAACAAGTCGTCATCGAACTCCATCGTCAGCTTGAAGCTTATCAGACTAATTCAAGCACAGCAGCAGATTTAGCCCAAATTGAGAGCAATCCAATCCTTGCTGAAATCTTGAACCCCGCATCGATTGAAGATACCACTATATCGATCGAGGTCGATATAACTGATACCACCGATGTCCAAGAAACCGATCCAGCCACTCCCACCGAATTGCCTCCAGTAGAGCCGATTTTGACATCACCGACTCCCACCTCAAAAATCGAGCCAGCACCACCCAGATCGCCACTCCAGCTAGCGCAGGAAGAGATTGCTCGCTGGACACCATCAGCTCCAGCAGATCCGAATAAACCGATTATCTCTCCAGCCAACTGGCGAGAAGAATTTGCAGGCAATAACTTAGACAACCTTTACCGTCCCAAGTTAGATTCAGTCCCCACGATTACCCCCCAGTCAACCGAAATACCCGACAAAGAAAGTCCCGATCTCAACGATCCCAACTCAAACTGGCCAGCACCAACCCTGAATCGCGATCTCACCGCTGTTAAAGCACTGAAAATCGACTTGCCGAAGTTTCCGAAGAAGGGTGGTTGAGTGTGGGAGCGTGGGAGTGTGGGCGCGTGGGCGCACGGGAAGTAGTTAAAACCTATTCACTATTCACCATCCACCATTCACCATTCACAGATCCATCAATCCGTAGCGTTTCTGAAGAGTGAGTAATTGAGATCTGGCTGCGGCGGAGTTGTCGGCGAGATCGGCGAACTCGATTAGTCGGAGTAATTCCTTCTTGAGGAGATTGCGTTCGATCGATAGTGTCTCTCTGTCCAATTCTGGCGGTAACACCACCATATCGTATAGGGTAGCCCGATCCTTGCCAATATCTGGTCTGAGAATGCGACCTCGGCGTTGAATAAACTGGCGAGGATTGGTGCTACTGGCGAGAATCACGGCGTGCTTGATTGCGGGAATATCAATACCTTCATCTAGACAACGAATTGCTACTAATCCTTGAAGTGCGCCGGATTCAAATTGGATGCGAAGCTGTTCTCGATCGATCGGAGATGTTGTGGAAGTATAAGTATTGACACGGTAGCCCAGTTCTTGACCTAAAAGATGGGTGACGGCTGTAAGTTGGTGGGTATTGCTTGCACTGAGAGAAGTCGTTGGCGTTGGCGATAGCCTGCCGTTAGGTACAGCCTCTGCCTTAGCAGAAGTGTCGCTGCTGCCATCCCCACAGTAAAACAGGGTGTGACTAGTATTTAATCGACCTGCCATTAAGGTTTTGAGTGCGACAAGTTTATTAGCTGCGGCACCAATTAATCGAGCGCGTTGCATCAGTAATGGGGTGAGATCTGGGGTGTCAAATTCATCACTATTACTAGGAATATTGTGATTTTTGTAGATCAGTTTGCGGGTGATCGCACGAGTGAGTTTGAGATATTGCTCACTCTCTGCTTCAGTTAGTTCAACCAGGATTGGATAGTATAAATAATGGACAAGGGCACCACAATCGATCGCGTCTTTGAGGGCAAATTCGGGCTGTAAAATGTCTCCAAAGTAATCCAGGATACTTTGAGTACCAACTTCATCGTAGTGACGTTCTGGGGTGGCTGAGAGGGCAAGCCGCAAGCCGACATTTCGAGGCAAGCTAGATTCACGCTTTTTAGCACCGAGATTATGCACTTCATCGCCGATAATTAAAGTGCGATCGGGTAAATATTTGAGCTGAGATTGAAAGCCTGATGTAACTAGAGTTTCGTTAGTAGTAATAACGGTAAGAAACTGCTGTTGTTTAGTATTAATTCTGGCAAGTTGATAAGAGAATTTACTCTGCCATTTGTGGATACTTTCGCAGGCCAGAATCGGCTGAAGATTGAACTTTTCACACTCCCGTCCCCACTGAGTCACCAGATGTCGAAATGGACAAATAATAACCAATACTTGCAGCCCAATTTGTTGATATAGTTGGGTAGCGATCGCTAGTGCCGTAATCGTTTTACCACTGCCAGTCGCCATCTTAAGCGTACCGCGACCTTGATTTTTGAACCAGTTAGAAATAGCCTGCTGTTGATACGATCGCAATTCTAGATTTTCAGGTAACTTAGGACAGCCAACCGGAACCGAATCGACCTGATAGCGCACCTGGGATTCGGCAACTGCTACCAATCGATTGATTTCAGTAGAGTACCACTCCGAAGTCGTCGATACATGACTCAAAGCTGCCTGCTGAACTCGATAAATAGATTGACGGTCGATCGACACCAGATAGTCACCAAACAAAGTGCTTTTTTATACTAGCATAACTTAATTAACCAAATGGAGCAACGCCAAAAGTAGCGTTAAACTTGTGACAATTGCTAAAGCCTCAAGACGGTTTTGGCAATGTTCTGGGAACCTCAAAAAGTAGCATTGCCAGAACTTAGTACTCATAAATTTTGGTGATTTGGAATGGGCTGACCTAACTAAAGATGATAAATTAGAGAAGAGTGAAACTATCCCTACTGCAATGGCACCCCGATCGAGGACAGGTAAACTAATGCAAGGATTGTTCGGGCGGTTTGGGAAAAAGCAGCCAGAACAGCCAGAATCTTATTCTGCAAACCCGCGATCCGACAGTACTTACTCCCAGACTGACATTGACGACAGGGAGTTTCCTAGTGCCAATAGATTTGATGATGACGAGGAAACCAATTGGGATGATGCCGAAACATTGGTCGATCGAAATAATCCCAATATTTATGCTCAACCGATCGTACCAGTAGTCGCACCACTACCTCCAGATACAACTCCAGATCTCGAAGAGTGGGATGAGGCTTTACCCGCAGCAACCGTTAAAAATAGCAATATTCAGGAAGTGCGGCGCAGCAAAAAAGCCTCTGTACCGACGACATCCACGCTTCAAAATGAAGATGTCTGGGATGAGAATATCCCCAGTCGCAGTTTCGCATTTACTAGTAGTAATGCCGATCCTACTCCAGCTAAATCTAGCCAGATCGATCGAGCTGTTGGTCTGTGGACTACCGCGCTACAGCAGTTTCGTCGTTTACTACCCTCACCCCTACGTCAGCTCTCAGGCGCGATCCTAGTCGCCGCTGTGGTGCTATTGGTAACTGTAAGCATCTGGATCATTGATGGCTTATTCGTACCTGGAGTCGATCCCGTCGTCGCAAATCAGCCTACGGTAGTTGTGTCTAATCCGATTGGGGTGGAATCGAAATTGAATGGTAGTCCCGAACAGGCATTTATCGAAGCAATTCAAGGACAACTGAGCGATCTTACCAGCCAATACTCAGATGATATTATTCAAACCCTGCGTGTCGATATCAATCGCAATTTATTAATTGTTCAGCTCAATCCCAGTTGGTATCAAATTAGTGACGACAAGCAAGATCGAGTCACTGATAAAATGTGGCTCCAAGCTAAAGCCAACAAATTTAGCAAACTAGAAGTCCAAGATGCTCAAGGTAGATCGATCGCCCGTAGTCCAGTAGTTGGCAATCATCCAATTATTTTACAACGACGACGACAGGTTAATTAGGGTTTATTGATTTAGCGATCGATAGTTCCAGTCCCCCAGTCTCCCCATCTCCCACACTCCCACACTCCCACACTCCCACACTCCCCTCCAGTCTAATTTACTCCAACTCTAAAGAAAAGATTATAGAGCAGCTTTAGCTAACAACAAGTACTAGATAATAAGAACTAGACGCTGTTAGAAAAAAGGGTTGGTATTTATGCTACTTACCACATTATTGAAATCCATCCGTAGCAGCAGAAACCGCTGGCTGATTGGTGGAGCAATCGCTGTTTTAGCGACCATTGTTGGTGATAATACTACGGCTCTAGCAGATATTCCCAGCCGACTGAGCGGAACTCCAGCAACTGGCGGAGTATACTTGTATGGCGAATCCGATCGACCAGAAGTAATCGGTAAAGAGTATATTATTTTTGAGCGGATTGGCAACAAAACCGTCGGGGCTTTTTATCTACCTCGATCGGAGTTTAATTGCTTTAAGGGACAGTTTCAAGGATCCAGGTTGAATGTGACCTTAACCGATGCATTCGATCGACAAAAGTACAATTTTACCCTAAAGCTTAATCCCAGCGGTTTGACAGCCAGCAAATCACCAATGATGGGCGAACCCACCTACCAGCCACTTGGTAAAATTAGTGATAACGATCGTCGAATTTTGAATGCTTGTAAACTTCAACTGCCGAGCTAGAATCTTGTGAGAATAGCTCACCTCTTGCACCATTATCCAAAACTAAACTAATAGAAATAAGCTATCAGCCTATTTCTAATTACCATTCACCATTCACCAAAACACTAGTAAGCTGTGAGACTAATCTGATCCGATCTAATCGATATCGATCGATTTTGGCTTTTGTTTATCACTAGATTCGTTGGGGTTGCTAGTCGCTGTAAATCCGGCTTGCTTCTCCAACCATGTTTTGACAGGATCGTCAGTCAGGTTCAGTCGGAGCGCACCAGAAATAAAACCACTGCAAAAAGCAACTGGTTCTTTTACTAGTTCCTTAAAAATAGGTGTCAGTTCGTTTAAAAGCATAAATTTATGGCGATAACTTTCTCTCGATTTTAGCGTTTCTTGATGGTGAATGGTGAATAGTAAGTTTGCTAACAGAAGTTATGATCTCCCACACTCCCACACTCCCACACCCCCACACCCATCATCAAGGCTTCACCTTAGCCTTCGGCTTATCCTGCCCCTCATTAGCTGCGGCTGCTGCCTTGTCGATATTGCCAGCGCGAACCCAGCCTTGGAGATTGTCTGTCTCAGATTGAATCAACACCCACTGCTTATCGTCGCTGGTTTTGACGATGGCAACTTTAGCATTAAAAGCGACTCCACCAACTTTTGCAGCACCAGGTTGAGGATCTTTCTTTAGTGATAGCCCATCTTTCCAGACGACTTTTGCATCGTAGGATTCAGGTGGCAGCTTGTCAGGTGCATTGGGATTTAGAGGATCCTTAGCCGCTGGTGCTGGACTAGGGATAGCTGCCGCTGTTTTTGGTTTTGGTTTTGCTTTCGATTTAGCGGCAATTGGTTTTGCACCACCGCGCTCCTCTGCAAATATCGGCTTGGGTGGACGAGTTTGCATTTGAGTGATGAAGAAGTAGTAACCGACTCCACCGAAAATAGCCGCTAATCCGACTAATCCAGTCAAGATGCCGATGAGTAGTTGTGCAGATTTTAGTGCGCCGTTCATGGATTGGTGGATGGTGGATGGTGAATGGTGGATGGTGGATTAGATCTGAAGCCTAAGCTCTAATCTCTAACCCCTAGTGGACTTTGCCGAGAGGCGAGTCTGGCTTTGCCAGAATTTGCCCAGTCTTGGAGGAATTGAATTTGGGCTTGGGCGGTGACTGCCAGAGGGATCATTTGACTAGCTGACTCTAGAATATCATCAGTGGTGAAATCGCGATTTTGACTGAAGCCGATGTGCATTGCTTCAATCAACGTTTGCTCGATTTCCGCACCTGAAAAGTCGGGAGTTTCATAGGCTAATCGATCGAGATCGTAACATGCCAGGTTATGAGGACGGAGCCTAGTCAGATGAACGTTGAAAATTGCCCGCCGTTCCGCTCTAGTCGGTAAACCAACAAAGAAAATTTCGTCGAATCTGCCCTTGCGGAGCATTTCGGCGGGGAGCGAATCAATATTATTTGCCGTTGCTACGACGAAGACAGGCGAGGTTTTTTCAGTCAGCCAGGTAATAAATGTCCCAAATACCCGACTCGATGTACCTGCGTCACCTTTGCCATCGATGCCTGCAAAGGCTTTATCGATTTCATCAATCCACAACACACAGGGCGAAAGAGCCTCCGCCAGTTGAATCATCTGGCGGGTGCGCGACTCCGATTCGCCCACCAATCCCCCAAATAACCGCCCGACATCCAACCGTAATAATGGTAAATACCAGTGATGGGAAATCGCTTTAGCAGTGAGAGATTTCCCGGTGCCCTGAATTCCGACCAGGAGCAGCCCTCTAGGATAGGGAAGACCATATTGACGGGCGCGATCGGAAAAGGAACCGCCACGGCGCAGCAACCAGTCTTTGAGGTTGTCTAAACCACCAATATCGGTGATTTGTTCCTTTGCGGGATAAAAATCGAGGATTTGGGTTTGGCGAATAGTTTGGCGTTTTTCGGCGAGTACCAATTCTACATCATCGGGACGGATTTCGCCGTGGGTGGCGATCGCACGAGCCAATACCCGCCTGATTCTGTCTAGGGACAATCCCTGACAGGCGCGGACTAAATCATCCAACTGCTGTTTACTGAGCTGGTTGCCTGTAGCATTGATTAATCGCTCGATCTCGACTTTGATCTCGGTACCTGTCGGGAGGGGAAATTCTAATAGGACGATCGCTTCACTCAGATCGCTGGGGATGGTAATCTGAGGTGAGAGAATGACGATATTTTTCGGTTCAGATTTGAGCTTCCGCGAGAGATTCCTGAGCTTCCGCGCGACAGATACATCTTCGAGAAAGCGGTGATAATCCCGCAGGATAAATATCCCCGCAACATCAGGGCTGAGTTTATCGACAAATTCAAGAGCCTGAAGCGGATTGCGCTTCCCATAACCCAGATCATTGGGATTGCCCTGATAGCCATCCACAAAATCCCAGATATAAATCGGTCGATTGCCTTGCTGCTGGGCAACCTTGGAGATCGATCCTTCCACTCGCTCTTCTTCGCTGGTAGGAATATATATTAGCGGCGATCTCGCCCGTAGTAGTAGTTCAAATTCTGTACTAAAGGTCATATTCGGTAGCGAAGTGCTGCGGGTGGGAATTTCCCAAGATTTTAGATCGATCTCTTCTATAGCTTAGTACAAACTATCGTTAACAGGCAGACTTGACACTGTGCTGCTGTTTCCTGACATTGATCTAAAATAAAGATAGGTCGTTAGTTACAGCTAACGACCTATCTTCAACAGACCAGCAAAATCATTATTTATTAATTATGTCAGAAGAACGTTTCGATCGCCTTGAAAATCAACTAGCACAAGTTATTCAAGGCATGAGTGCCATGCAGCAGAATATGACAACCATGCAGCAGAACATGATAACCATGCAGCAGAGCATAGTAGACATCCAGCAAAATATGGCAACCAAACAGGATTTGGCTCTAGTACAGCGAACTGTGAGCGACATCCGCACCGATATTGCTGTTTTGAGCGAACGGGTAGATAGTCTGGAAGTAACTACGCGAGTCGGAATTCGGGATTCGATCCGCAATCAAAGATCGATGATCAATAACCTTAACTACGACCTTGCGAATCAAGAACGGGCATCAAATCGTTTACGCGGTCGTGTCGAACGATTGGAAGATATCAATAACTCAATCGAGCCTGATGAATAGATTTATCCACAGCTAGAGATTACCAGATTATTATCAAAATTCACGAACTAAGTCGGACTGATTAACGTCACTATTGGTATCAAGATGCTAAGTCTCAATCAGCATCAAAAAAGTCTCAGATTGGATTGGCATCAAACTACCTCTAGGAACGTCAAATGAAAAAACTAAGTAATACCAGTGTTGGTACGATTGCCAGTATAGTTAGTTACCTGATGATTTCGAGTAATCCTATAGATGCTCGATTGTCGCAGAGATTAGTTGGCGATAAATTGGGATCGATTGAGTCATCGACTCAGATTGACCAAGTTAAGCCGAACAACCTCATTGCCCAAAGATGTAAAAGTCAAGAGATTCGCGATCGAGAAATTGGTACGGGTCGAGCTTGGTATACTTGTGACTATACATTAGAATTTCAGTTGGACGGTAACTTAGTCCTGTCAAGAAGAGGTACCCCGAAGACCATATTATGGTCTAGCGGTACCGCCGGACGTGGGGTGAAATTATCTGTTCAGAGTGATGGTAATGTATCAATCTCCGATCGATCTAATCAGCCAATCTGGGCAACTAATACAGACAGAAATCCTGGCGCGTATTTGATATTGCAAAACGATGGTAACTTAGTAGTCTACACTCCAACTAGAAGAGCAATTTTCTCAACTATTACCACCCAATCAGTCGCGACAACAAACCCTGGTACTCCTAATCCACCCCAAAACAATAGTGGCTCAGTTGCCACTCCTCCCGCTAAACAATCCACCTTCGATGATGATTTACAGCGATTAATTGGTGCAAGAAGAGCCGCTAATGCTCCGGCAACGAACTGTGGTCCAAACCTGAATATTCCCAATCAAAATTTCACTAGAACAAAACAATGGACTACCTGCAATAAATACAATCTCATATTTCAAAATGATGGTAACTTGGTGCTTTATCATCCAAACTCAAATCCAATTTGGGCGACAGGCACAGAAGGCAGAGCAGCAAAAATGTCAGTCCAAGCAGATGGGAATGTTGTATTGTACGACTTTTCCAATCAGCCAATTTGGGCAACCAATACCACTGGCAATCCAGGTGCCGTGCTCACACTCCAAACTGACGGTAACTTGGTAGTGTATGGCAGAAATCGCAAACCGATATTTGCAACAGGTACCGATGGTGGCAAACAGGCAACAACTTCTGCTGCACAGGGGTGGAAGCGATAGCAGTTTTTGGGCAATTAGCTAGTGATAGCTCAATTTAGAAATAGCGATCGCCGACATCATTAGCAGCTCTAACCGCTATATAATTAGGGCTGCTAGTCACGCACGCTTCAAAAACTGAGATGGTTAACTTAAATCCTACTTCTTCTTTTAGTATCTCCATGCACTTGGAAGTGCCCAATCGATCGGGGATGCTGGCAAGTATCGCTCAGGGTATCGCTTCTGTGGGCGGCAATATCAGCTCTCTCGATATTACGGAGCAGACACGGGTGCTATCGCGGATCGATGTAACTGTTGATGCGACTAGTACTGAGCATGGCGATCAGATTGTCGAAGTAGTCAAGTCAATTCCTGAAGTGCGGCTAACGAGTACATTCGATCGAACGATGCAGCTCCATCGCGGTGGCAAGATTCGGATGGAGAGCAAGATCCCCCTCACTCGCCAGTCAGATTTGGCGATGGCTTATACGCCTGGAGTAGGACGGGTTTGTATGGCGATTGCCAAGGAGCCGGAACGGGTTTATGAATTAACAATCAAGTGTAATACGGTGGCGATCGTTTCTGACGGTAGCGCGGTGCTGGGACTAGGAAACTTAGGCGCAGCCGCTTCGATGCCTGTAATGGAAGGCAAAGCGATGCTGTTTAAAGAATTTGCCGGACTTGACGCATTCCCAATCTGTCTGGATACTCAAGATACTGAAGAAATCATCAAAACTGTCAAACATCTCGCCCCCGTATTTGGCGGCATTAACCTCGAAGACATCGCCGCACCCCGCTGTTTTGAAATCGAAGCGCGACTGCGAGCAGAACTAGATATTCCCGTCTTCCATGACGATCAACATGGTACCGCGATCGTCACCCTCGCCGCCCTAATGAATTCGCTCAAACTGGTCAAAAAATCCCTAGATACCGTCAAAATTACCATTAACGGTGCAGGTGCTGCGGGAATTGCGATCGCCAAACTATTCACCACCGCCGGAGTCAAGCATATCTGCATCTGCGACTCCAAAGGCATCATCTCCACCAGTCGCACCGATCTGAACCCAGAGAAACTAGAATTTGCCGTCGCTCAAACTGGCACCCTCGCTGACGCAATGGTAGGCACAGATGTCTTCCTCGGAGTCAGCGCACCTGGAGTCGTCACCGTCGAAATGGTCAAGTCAATGGCAAAAGATGCGATTGTATTTGCAATGGCAAATCCGATTCCTGAAATTCAACCAGAACTAATCAGCAATGATGTCGCAGTAATGGCAACTGGACGCAGTGATTATCCTAATCAAATTAATAACGTCCTTGCCTTCCCTGGGGTCTTTCGCGGCGCGATCGACTGCCGCGCCAGTGAAATTAGCATTAACATGTGTTTAGAGGCTGCCAAGGCGATCGCATCCCTAATCAATCCCAATGAGCTGAACCGCGAATACATCGTGCCATCAGTGTTTGACAAGCGGGTGGCGACTGCGGTTGCTTCGGCAGTGCAGAAGGCGGCACGGGAAGAGGGAATTGCCAAGTATTAAATTGGTGTTTGAACTGTGATTATTAAAGATTAAATAATGAACTATGATTGTCTCTAGCAGCTAATCATAGTCCATCTCTTAATCACCTTAATCACAGTTCAGACAAGTTCAATCCTCGGTGAGCGAAACCATGAGAGAATAGAGAGCTATTCGTTAAAATCTAACAATTAAAAATACAGGTAATTTAAGCACATGCAAGTAGGCGATCGAGTTCGGGTCAGTACATCTGTAGTTATTTATCATCACCCCAAAAATCGCGGTCAGGCTGTCGATATTCAGAATCAAGAGGGGACGATCGATAAAATCGCTACGGAATGGAAGGGTCGCCCTGTGAGTGCCAATTTCCCCCTAGTAGTCAAGTTTGACAATGATAAATTGCGGGCACACATGCGGGAAGATGAGATTGAAGTAATTTAATCCTATTCAGTTGCTTCTAGCAAATCGGTCATCGCTGGTTTCAGGCTAGGATTTCCCGCGATCTTATTTTAGCCCAGGTTGAGTGGGGTGAATACTTCAAGTTACCCTGACGGTTTTGGATGACAGGATTTCTTGGGCAGCACGGACTCCACTTTTCGCTGGTAGAGGCATTTGGTATTTGGGCACAATAGGAACAAGTCGAGAACGATTCTCCAAAGGAGAGGCTCCGCCAACGAGCGATCTAACCCATGACAACAATTTTTAAAGCCAGCCGTGGACAATTAGTCTTTGCATACATTCGATCGGGATTAATGATCGGATTTGGTATTGCCCTATTCATTCACATCCCAACGTCAATTAGGTATGTGATGCTACTCTGTTCTTGTCTGATCGCGGTAGCTGGTCCGATCGAAGAGAAATACAATCAACTAGAAATCTCCGATCGATCTGTGATCTTTCGAACTATATCAAAACGCTGGTCTGTGCCCTTGAGCGAAATTAAGGATTGGAAAATTAAGGGAGACACCAGTACATGGCATTCATTACACATTTTCACCCATGATGGTCGCGAATACTGTGTCCTCGGACTGACTAGTTTCGGTGTGCGCGATCCAAATCAGATCGGAAAAGCACTCGCTAAATGTTTACGGGGTCACCGCCGAAAAAAATGAATGAATGTCAATTGTCATCGTTCTTTTAGCTGCCCTCTTTGGACTGAAGCCTTCTGGCGGTTCAAATGTGTTAGAGGTTTTAATGCAAGCATCGGTTGAGTTTGCACAAGCTCTGATCTAACTATTTCGTTGTAAAATCACAGCAAGCAAATTAACAAAAAAGTCTGTACTCAATGAGATCTGATATCTTGCAAGAGCAAATCCGGTACTACCGCGATCGAGCTTCAGAATATGATGAGTGGTTTTTTCGGCAAGGACGTTACGATCGCGGTGAGGATCATCGTCAGCAGTGGTTTGCGGAAGTTGCCCAGGTAGAATCAGCACTGCGGGCTGCTGCACCAGCAGGTGATATTTTAGAATTGGCTTGCGGCACAGGCTTATGGACTCAACATTTAGCTCCCCTTGCCACTCACCTGACAGTCGTAGATGCTGCACCGGAGGTAATCGCACTCAATCAGCAGCGGGTTAATAATCCATCTGTAAAGTATATTATTGCTGACCTATTTAACTGGACTCCCGATCGCCAGTTTGATTTTATATTTTTTGGATTTTGGCTGTCTCATGTTCCAGCAGAACAATTCACACCTTTCTGGCAGATGGTGAAGGCAGCATTAAAACCAAATGGCAGAGTCTTTTTCGTCGATAGTCTACTGACTCAATCGTCCACAGCTCGAAACCATGCAGCATTAAATCAGGCTGGATCCTCAGAGCGAAAGTTAAATGACGGTCGAATCTACCGTGTGGTCAAGATTTTCCATGAACCAACTGAGCTAAAAGCATCACTACAAAGTTTGGGATGGATGGGCAATGTCTATCAAACAGATAACTATTTCCTGCATGGCTTATTCGCTCCAGCGATCGAATTAGCAAAAGTCTAATCAGCTAATCCATCTAGTAGAAAACCGACAAACATTGACGTAATATCTGCTGATGATAATTGCGGAGATGACATGATGCTGGTTTGATAAGCAATAGAGATAGCTGATATGCCATGCACCATTGCCCAGATTGCTTTGGTCATTGCTTGAGGATCCCCAGGCTTGAGTTCTCCGTTTTCTTGTCCAGATTTAACCAGCTCAAATAATCGATTTAGTGATGACTGAGAAGTCTGTACCAGGCTGGGGTATTTTGCCTCATCAACGGGGCGAAACATCACCTGTACCCGATCGGGATGCCCTAGTGCAAAGCGCACATAAGCCTGACTTGCCGCAATTAATTGCTCGCGAGTGCTGCTACCCGCTCGATCGATCTCCAATTCTACATCCACGGCTAGCAGCCTGAACCCCTCTTCGGCGATCGCCACCAGCACGGCTTCTTTGTCGGCAAAGTGCATGTAGGGCGCGTTGTGACTTACTCCAGCCCGCTGCGCCATTTTTCGCAAACTCAGAGCCTGAAGTCCATCTTCAGCCAGTAGTTCGATCGCGATCGAGATTAGCGCGTTCCGCAAGTCGCCATGATGATATTTGGGCATATTTATTGCTCAGATATTGACAATGCCAATATTTAGAGAGTATATTGACAGTGACAATATTTTACGGCGTTTAGACACCTAATACCTGTGGCAGAGGAATCTTGATGAAATTTAGTCACACGTTGAAAACTTCGGCTTCACCAGCTCAAATCTGGGCGATTTGGATAGATGTAGAGCACTGGTCTATGTGGGATACTGAACTATCTGATGCTCGTTTAGAAGGTGCTTTTGTGCTGGGAGCAGTGGGTAAATTAACGCCCAAAGCAGGTCGAGTTTCCCCCTTCGAGATCTCACAACTAAGTCCAGGCAAAAGCTATACGTTTACACTCAAATTACCCCTATGTAAGTTGAATGTTTATCGCCATCTTCAGATTCAGTCAGATGGCACATATTTCACCCATGAAGTTTCGTTCCAAGGACTACTCGCATTTTTGTTTGGTTTGTTGCTAGGGCGACGATTTAGGATGGTGTTACCTAGCGTGATGGAAAACATCAAACGAATTGCCGAGGTCGACGATCGATCGTAAACATTCATCACTCGGAGAGATCGAATCGAATGGTCAAATCGATCGACCTCGGCATGGATTGACGGACAATAATTGTACAATAAATCAAATATCGATCGTCCTAGTGGAGTTAAAGTTTTGCATAAGGAGAAAACCCGTTTGATTGGTATATTATTTATCGGAAATCACCTCATACATCAACTAGATAATCTACTTGATGAGCTTCAGTGCGATCGGGAATTTCCAGTCGATCTTCATAGCGATAGATCACCGCACTGGGCACAGGATGCGGGCGACTTTTATTTTGGGCTAATACTTGCTCGATCGGTAATTCGAGGTAAACAATCCGAATTCGGGCATGATAAGCAGCAAATAATTGAATCAAACCCAGTCGAGTTGGCTTGACAATATTAGTTGCATTCCAAATAAATGATGTTTGAGTCTGAAGATATCCTTTGGCGAGATTCTTGGCGGCGCGAATGATCTCACCTTGCTCACCCGTGGGTGCAATTCCCATAGTTTGGCGCAATGTGTCCAGCGATACGACGGGTAGATCGGGATAGTTTTGTTCGATCCAGTAATCCTTGCCTGTACCAGGTAATCCACACATCAGAATAACTTCCAACTGAGTATCATCATAAGCGGCATAAGTCGGATCGGCATTGTCTTTATTGAAGTAAACAAACCGACTGTGATCTGATTCAAAAGCATAAGGCTTGTCAAAGCAATCGTACTCGCGACAAAATTCTCGAAAGAACTCGATCGTTTCCAATAATCTCACCCGATCTTGACAAATTCGACCGAGAATATCCGCCTCCGCCATCAATGCCAACCAGTCACACCGAACCAACTGACTCACCCGAATAATCGATCGCAGTGGCTGTGGTTTATCCCAGAACCAAATTGGTAAACTTTCATATTTAACGATCGCCACAATTGCTTCCCGAATCGCAAATGGCGTGCGGACATCTTTTAAAATCTCCCGCACCATCCGCGCCCCCAAATTCACATGTCCTTTGGCGGTAATCATTCCATCCTCGGATACTTGGGTAGCATCAGGTTTCGCAATGTCATGAAATAGTGCTGCTGCAAATAGGATCGATCGATCTTGAGCGTTCATTGCCTGCCAATCTGGTAAGGAAACTAGAGCCTCGCAAACTAGCTTGGTATGAATCCAGACGTTTCCTTCAGCATGATAAAGCGGGTTTTGTTCGCATTTTTCCAATCCGTATAGTGATGGGAATTGGTCTAGAATTGCTGCCCAATCGATCGGTTTATTTGGTGCGGTGGGGCAATGTGGAAATTCCCACAGCAAATTTTTTGTAATTGTATTCATCGCGTTTATATTATTTAATATGGAAATGTAACTTTCGCCATATCTGTGAGGACAAAAACCCGACTGTCTTGTCGTTTTTTTAGCTAGTACTAGACGGCGGAAGGTAGAAGTTCACGGGGCTAAGGCAGAAGAGAAGGTGGAATTTCACCAGAACGAGCAGCCGAGACAGATTCAACGAGAAAGTCAAGAATATTACGCTCTTGCAGATTAAGTGAAGATACAACAGTGAGTAAACGAGACA
>JANNDL010000182.1:0-36431 GCA_031387665.1 Chamaesiphon sp. OTE_75_metabat_95
TTAGAAGCGAAAACCCTAGAAATCTCCCTAAATCCCCCTTGAAAAGGGGGACTAAGATCCGGATCTTAGCCCCCTTTCCAAGGGGGTTGGGGGATTTAGATCTACGCATCAACTCAAACGGACTTGTGTATACACGGTAGCTCCCTGGGGAGAGGGATTTAGCGGCTCGCGCTCGTCGGGTTCCCCGACGGTTTAGCGAGACAAGAAAGGGTGAGGGCAATCTAGCCTCGTTACCACACTCCCAATTCATGGGAACATAGAAACTGAACCTGGTCGCCTAATTTGAGATGATGCGTAAAATTATTATTGCTGGTAATTGGAAGATGTACAAAACTCAGAGCGAAGCCTCGGAGTTTTTGATGGAATTTATCGCTCAAATCGACGATGCACCTGAGGATCGGGAAGTAGTTTTGTGCGTGCCATTTACCGATTTGGCAATTGTGAGCAAAAGTTTGCATGGTAATCGGATTCGGTTGGGTGCTCAGAATGTTCACTGGGAGGAGAGTGGAGCTTTCACGGGAGAGATTTCCGCCAGCATGTTGACAGAAGTGGGTGTTAGATATGCGATCGTCGGACATAGCGAACGTCGCCAGTATTTTGGGGAAACTGACGAGACAGTCAATTTACGGCTCAAGGCTGCTCAAGCTAGCGGGCTGATTCCGATTCTATGTGTGGGCGAAACAAAGCAACAGCGGGATGCTGGACAAACAGAGCAAATTATTATCAATCAAATCAAAAATGGTTTGATTGGTGTTGCTCAGGACAAGTTAGTGATTGCCTATGAACCAATTTGGGCGATTGGCACAGGCGAAACTTGTGAATCAGCAGAAGCCAACCGTGTGATTGGCGTAATTCGCGATCAATTGACCAATCCCAATGTCACAATTCAGTATGGTGGTTCGGTGAAGCCCAGCAATATCAGTGAAATCATGGCTCAATCACAAATCGATGGGGTGTTAGTTGGCGGCGCGAGTCTGGCTGCTGCTGATTTTGCGGGGATTGTTAATTATCAGTAATTCGGATCCATTTCCTCCCCACCAACCACGCATTCCCTTCCCGTCATCGACTTGCAAACGGGAAGGATCGTGACTAGCAAGTATTAAGAAGTTACCAGAATAAAAAAATAGTGATGAGATCGACTAAAATAGCATAGCGTTAAGTTAAAAAACCATAGGGCAAATGCCTGAAAGAGCGATAAATACGAAAAGTGCTACAGGTTTCCTGCTGGTGCTCATCCCAGCCGCATTAACAATGTCCGCCCTATTTGTGGCGTGGCCAGTAATTTTGGGTGTGACTTTGCTCATTGCTGGTGGAAATGTCTGGCAAAGCTATGAGTGGTCGAAAACGGCTCAATCGATCGATCCAGTTTTTCAACAACTGGTCGTTCAGAATCGCGGTGAAATTAGTCCGATCGATCTTTCCCTCAAGGCGAATATTTCTGGCAAAGTATCTAAGCGATATTTAGCAATTAGAGCTGATGAATTTGGCACGGGTAGCCGCCAACATCCCGATCGAGGACAAGTTTATTATTTTGTTTCAATTAGCACCCTGGGCAGCATTTTTGACGATAGTGAGCAGGAATTAGGGCTACCTGCCATCGCCCCAGCGACAAACTCCGTTGAAGTGTTTCAACCAGTTGCTACGCCCGTAGCTACTATTCCTGAACAACTTGTGCCCACAGCGACGATCCCCACCCCTAGAGCAATCCCCATTGTGACAGCGATCGTCGAACCAATCGCCCCACTAGCAACTCCGCCACCGCTGGAACCTAGTTCGGGATTGAGCAATCTACGTCAGTTATTCGACGAAGAAGCTGTGCCAGAAGTCTTGTCAGCAGTAGCACCTGTCGAAGTAACAGTAGAAGTAGAAGCTGCACCTACATCTGAACTCCCCAATCAACCTGTTGTTGAAAATCCGGTTGCCGCCGCACCCGATGCTCCGGTAGTGACGATTATTCAGTCCGAATTAGCAAAGCGGTTGGATGTTCACTCTAGTACCATCTACAAGCGACGCAGCGAGCCTGATTTTACCGATTGGACTCGCAACCGCGATCCTGATGGTTTAGCCTGGGGCTATGCGGAAGCAGCGAAGGAGTATTACAGAGTTGATAGTTGATAGTTGATAATTGATAGTTGATGGCGAAATGTCTGTAATGTGCTATTCACATTACGGACATTTTTTTTGAATTAGTTAATACAGCAACCGTTAGGGAGATTAGGGGTAAAACTAGTGCTAGCTAAAAACTCATATGGTGAATGCGATACAAATAGAAGCATGAAAATTAACCCAAAGATAACTTTGACATAATCTGTTATTGAACTATCCCTAACCTAAACCAACTAAGCTGTCTCTAGCTCGATTGAATAGTGTCAATAAAGCGCAATTTTGCTGGGTAATTAAGAGTGACTCAGTGAATTATTTATTATGTGGAGTAACTTATTTGGTGATGGATAGATTCTTATTTAAAATTAGTAGAGCGTCTTCTGCTGTATTGGCAGCTACTTTATTATTAACTGGGTATAGTGATGCCCAAGCACAAGTCACAGCCGATCTGAACACAGAATCTACTGATGATGTCCAGCGTACCGACTCGGCATATCAAGTACTCCAGCAGCTTCAAGCTAAGTACGACTGTGCTCCTACTAAGCGTGTAGTCCGCGAAACTATCAGCCGGACAGAATTTGCGGCTAATATTAGCGATTGTGCTCAGTCGATCGAGCAACTTATGGCTAGGAGATCTCGCAGAGGCAAAGTGAAAAAGCGGGTGCCAGCACAAGTTAGACCAGTAGAAGCTGCACCAGCGATCGAAACCATACCCCCAGCTCCGACTGAAATCAAGCCAGCGGAGCCACCTGAGCCAGAAGTAGCCGCCGAGCCAGCCGTTACTCAACAAGATCTCGATCGACTCAAAGGGTTGGTTCAATCTTTTAGCTCCGAGCTGTCCGCTCTGGATGCGCGGGTAGGAACTCTGGACAAGAAAACTGCCGAGCTGAAAGCCCAGAGTTTCTCCACAACCACCAAGCTAGCTGGCGAAGTAATCATTGGGATCAGCGGCTACGGGGGCGTGAAAGAGACTGCTGGCACACCACCCACAACTTTGCCTGCAACTGGAAACGTCCTTACCGATCGTGTCCGACTGAATTTCGATACTAGCTTTACTGGCAAAGATAAACTCAGAACCAGATTACAGTCTCGGAACACCACCCCTTTCAATAGCGCGGTGACACGAACCAGTATGACTCGACTCGGTTATGACGGAAATAGCGACAACACTACAGGTCTTTCTCTACTCCAGTATTCCTTCCCACTCAGTTCTGAAACTAAAATTATTGCGGAGACTGTCGGTAGTGAATTCAACGAAAACATGTACACATTCAACCCGATTCTCGCGAGTTCTGGGAGTGGGGCGATTTCTCGCTTTGGTCGCTTCAATCCAGTTTATCGACTGAGTAACGATGGTGCGGCTCTGACGGTGAATCACAAGTTTAGTAATGAATTAGATCTTTCAGTCGGCTATGCAATTCCAGTAGTAAATGTAACTACACCCACTCCAACGATATTATCCGCAGCTAATCCCGTCGCGAATAGTGGTCTATTTAACGGATCCAATGCCATTATCAGTCAGCTAAATTTCCGTCCTGCTGACACGCTCAATCTCGGTCTGATTTATGCTCGTTCTTATCACACCAACGGGACTAATATTTCGGGTGGTACTGGTAGTTCAGCGGCAGACAATCCTTTTAGTGGAGCCAGAACTTCGGCGAATCACTACTCTTTCTTAGCTAGCTATAAAGTCGATCCTCGGTTGGTCATCTCTGGCTGGGCTGGTTTCACAGAAGCCCAACGTGAGACTGCTGCTGGTGGTAGTGCGAGCATGAGCAACTACGCTCTGTCGTTAGCTGTGCCCGATTTTGGTCAAAAGGGTAATAACCTGGCATTTATCGTCGGAGTACCTCCAAAGCTCAATTCTCGGAGTGGTACGGGACTCACTGCTTCCCCCAATACCAGCACTTCCTATCATATTGAAGCTCTGTACAAAATCAAGCTAAGTGACAATTTAGACCTCACGCCTGGGTTGTTGCTGATCACCAATCCTGAACACAACAGTGCCAATCCCACTGCTTATGTTGGGACGATTCGGACAACATTTAAGTTTTAAGGCTTAAAAAACCAAGTTGCTACAGATGATCGACGCGACTTCTAACCGCGTCGATCATCGCAAAGTTTCCATAAACTGACCCTAATTAGCTATTGGTGCGTTATACTGGCGCAGTAACACACCCTACGAGTTATCAATTACCAATTACCAATTATTAATTATCAATTACCAACTAACCTTAATCTATTCATTACCTGGATTTTACATTGATCGAGTAAATTGAGTTCAGATTTTGGAGCGTTAATTATGCTGTCGATCGTTCAAAGTACGGATTTAGACTACTCACAACAACAGCATCAGCAACCATCTGTTTTCAATAAGCGATTATATTTTCATGCCAAAGGTGAAGAGATTCCATTGTTTCCAGAGGGTGTCTGGCAAGTAACCCAAGGATTGGTACAACTGTGTGCAAATTATGAAGATGGCGAACAGGTACTATTTGGCTGGGCTGCTACTGGAGCATGGTTTGGCACCCAAGGATCTGATACCCTAGACTACCAAGCGATCGCATTATCACCTGTTTATCTGCGCTGGCTGCGGCTAGATGAGATTGAGAGTTCGATGCAACTGTCTCAGCTCCTACTGCCAGAATTAGTCAAACGGATGCGTCAAGCTGAATTGTTGCTGATTATCAATGGACGCAGGCACACCGTCGAACGGCTCAAAGGTTTGTTATCACTACTCGGAGCGGAAGTGGGCGAGTCTTTATCAACTAGTCAGACTCGGCTTGGTTATAAGTTTACCCACCAACAGCTAGCTGGTGCGATTGGGACAACCAGAGTTACTGTCAGTCGGATGATGGCGCAGTTTCAAGCTAAGGGGCATCTCACCCTCGACAAGCATCGTCACATCATTCTCGATCGCAATTACTTTGGCGAACTTGGCAAGTAAATTAATTGATAATTGATAGTTGATAGCTAGGGTGAGGGTTTAAATTCTTTACTTTCGCCAAGTCTCCTAGTCCCCAAGTCCCTCAGTCCCTTGCCCCTGTGACGATGAAAGTTACCCGAAAGGCAATATTGGTAGCATGATCTGCCATCCGTTCGAGGTGGCGGATCGTTAAGGCAAGCAGGATCGTCGGCTCGATCGATCCTTGGAGATCGGTTTGGCTGGCTAAAGTCTGGTAGATCTCCTCGTAGGCCAGATCGACTGTATCATCTAATTTGTGGACAGTTGGGCCTGCGGTACCATCGAGGGTAGCCAAGGCGACTAGACTGGCTTCTAGCATCGCTCTGGCGTGGTGAGACATCTGTTCGATCGCAGGTATACAGGGATGCTCTGGATAGGGAAATAACTTGAGCGAGATTGCCCCCAGATCTTTGGCATAGTCACCAATCCGCTCTAAATCTCGCACCATTTGCATAAAGGCACTCAGCAGCCGTAGATCCTGAGAAACGGGGGACGCAAACGCCATTAGTTCGGCACATTCCAGCTCGATCTGATGGTAATAACGATCGATCTTGAGATCGAGCAGCGGAATCTGATCTGTCGTATCAATTTCCCGTTGAAATAAAGAGCGATGTGCCAGCCTAAAAGAATTTTCGACTAATGCTCCCATGCGAAGCAAATCTTGCTCTAGGCTGCGGCTGCGATGTCTAAACTGTTTAGATTCTTTCAATGGGTAAGAGATAGTCATGTTTGGACAGTAATTATAGTACCTAAATTAGAATTTACTAAGTTTAGATAAGTGGTAGTTATTATATATTACAACAATCGAGAGATTAATTAATGTTGCAAAAAACACTATCTTCATATTTTTCGACAAATATGTGTGGCAGATAACAATCTGTTCACTATTCACATACTCACTAGCAAAAAACTATCCTAATTATTCGGTAGAATTATCTTGAACCAAGCTCCACCAGTGAGGGGATGATTATTGGCGACGATCGATCCTTGATGTGCGAGGATAATCTGACGGACGATGGCTAGTCCTAAGCCACTGCCTGTAGTGTGAGGATCAAAATTGCTATTGCTAGTCGGGAGACGTTGGCGAGAGACATCACCGCGATATAGCCTGTCGAAGATGTGCGGTAAATCGAGTTGGGTAAACCCCGATCCATCGTCGAAGAGATCGATTTCAACTCGATTGGATCCTAGTAGTTGGATATCGATCGAGATGTGTCCGCGATCGGGGCAGTACTTGATACTATTATCAAAGAGATTGATTAATACTTGGGTAAATCTAGCCATATCAAGTTCCAAGACTAGCTGGGATAAACCTGTACAGCTAAATTCGATTTGCTTCTGAGCAGCAATTGGGGCTAAGGTGTGCCAGACATCATAGATTAGTTTAATTAAATCGATCGATCCTAGCCGCAGATTTTGAGTTCCAGGTGTTTCCAAGCGACTAAGTTCTGAGAAATGCTGAACTAGATCGATCGATCGATTAGTTTCTTTCAATATTCGATCTGCCCATCGCGTCAAATCGGGTGTCACTTTCGCTTGCAGTGTTTCGGCAAGGAGATAAATTGATGTTAATGGCGTGCGAATTTCATGGGCGAGATCTCCGAGCCAGCGTTCTTGGGCAGTGGCAGCATTGACTCGATCCTGCTGGCTTTCAACAAATATTGCCATCGCGCCCTCAGCCAGGGAAATAACATTAGCTTTGAGCCAGATTGACTGCGAATCTGCGGCTTCCTGATAGCCAAAATGAAACTGCCAGATCAGTTCATTGGCAGCAGGATTCGATCTTCTCTCCGTGTCACTTTGGGAACGAACTCGATCGATAAATCGATCGAGTTCATAAGAACGGACTAATTCTAATAATAAAGTGGTTTTTCCGGCATCCCACTTAGTAATTTGCAGCAAGTTTTGCGCCGTCTGGTTGCACCATAAAACTTGATTGTCAGCATCAAGTTGTAAATAGCCAATTGGAGCTTCCTGTAGTAACGATTGCCAGCCGAATAACTGCTGCTGGAGTTGTGCTTGCTGGTTTTGACTAATGATCGCTCTGCGGCGCAACTGAGACACAATTGGTAATGAAATATCTTCTCGATCTACCGCTGATTCCATCACTGCTAAAACTTGTTGTAATTGCCGCTTAACCACAGATTCACGCCAAGCATAGCAACTGCCTGCACCGAGCAGCAATCCAGAGACTGTAGAGATAAAGATGGCTAAAAACAACATGATTTGATAACAGATTGGAACTATCTCTAACCCTGAATGCTGCGGCTATGCACTTGCTATAGATGCCACAAGCGATATCAGCTTATTCTATCACCTGGATCATAACCGCGAAAATCGATAGTCCCAATACAAATTATTGCTGGTAACTTGAGTTACTATTGTCAGATCTACTGTTGCCTGCTATTAATAGTGTAGCGACCAATAATTGCCAGCCTCCCTGATTTTTCAACATTCCAGATCGTTTCCTTGTCGTTTCCGTCACTAGTGATGATGCTCGCACTCAATATGTTGAATAACTCTGATATTCAGAACCTGGGCACTGTCACCAACCGTGTTTTAGTTGTAGAAGATGAAGAGTCAATTCGGGAATTAATTGTCTTAGGTTTAGAGGAAGAAGGTTTTGAAGTAGTTGCCGTTGGCGATGGTCAAACAGCACTAAATAAATGTCAAGTTCAAGCTGTACAAGCTTCAGACTTTCCCTTCGATCTAATTGTGCTCGATCTGATGCTGCCCCAGGTAAATGGTCTAGATCTGTGCCGATTTTTGCGCTACAAGGGCAATCACGTTCCAATTTTGATTGTTAGTGCTAAGACTACCGAAACAGACCGCGTACTGGGGCTAGAAATTGGGGCTGATGACTATATTAGTAAGCCCTTCAGTATGCGAGAATTGGTGGCACGTTGTCGCGCTCTACTCCGGCGAAATCGATTAAATACACCGATCGAACCGTCAATCGTCCAGTTTCAAGATATCACGCTCTATCCCAATGAATATCGCGTGGTGGTGCGAGGAGTTGCTGTCAATCTTTCCCCCCGCGAATTTCGACTACTAGAGCTATTTATGCAAAATCCCCGCCGCGTCTGGGGGCGAGAACAGTTGCTGGACAAAGTTTGGGGGATGGACTTCATTGGCGATCGCAAAACCGTCGATGTCCACATCCGCTGGCTGCGGGAAAAGCTCGAACTCGATCCCAGCCAGCCCCAATATATCACCACCGTTCGCGGCTTTGGTTATCGATTCGGGTAATAATTAATGCGTAGGGTGCGTTACTGCGGAGCATAACGCACCTTCATAAACCCCCATACATCACCACCGTTCGCGGCTTCGGCTATTGCTTCGGGTAGGGTGTGTTACGGCGGAGCATAACGCACCTCTACAATGGTTAGAGATGGTGCGTTATGCTGACGCAGTAACACACCCTACGGTATCTTAACCGAATCTGCCAGAGACATAATCATTGGTGCGGGTATCCACTGGGAATGAGAAAATTTGTTTAGTCTCGCCAAATTCTACCATTCGCCCAATCCGACTTTCATCAGTACTAAAAAAGGCGGTGTAGTCAGAAATTCTAGCCGCTTGCTGCATATTGTGAGTGACAATAGCGATCGTCAATTCATTCCGTAAACTGTGCATTAGTTCCTCAATTTTCATCGTCGCAACGGGATCCAATGCCGAGCAAGGTTCATCCATTAGCAATACTTGTGGTTTAACAGCCAGCGCACGAGCAATACACAGTCTCTGCTGCTGTCCACCAGACAATCCTAGTGCAGATTTGTGCAGTTTATCCTTGACTTCATTCCACAGAGCTGCGCCTTGCAGTGCTGATTCAACCACGAGATCGAGATCGGAATTACGAATTTTTTCGCCGCCAATTTTGATTCCGTAGGCAACATTTTCATAGATGCTCATCGGAAACGGATTGGGTTTTTGAAATACCATCCCGATCTGTCGGCGCAGTTGATTGAGGTTGACTTGTGGATGATAGATATCTTGACCATAAAATTCAACTTGTCCCTCGGTTTTGACTTTCCCTTCTAGCTCACCAATCCGATTTAGTGCTTTGATAAAAGTAGACTTACCACAACCAGACGGTCCGATAATAGCAGTAACTTTATTCTGGAAGATACTCATATTGACATTTTCCAATGCTCTAGAGATCCCGTAGAAGAAGCTGAGATTATTTACCTGGATGGCCGTCTTAACATTTGAAGTAGATTGATTAAATGCGTACATAAATTTGAATAAATGATTTAATATTAATGAGAATAAGGGGTTTAAACTCCCTCTTTTAAAATCCAGCTATCAACTATCAACTATCAACTATTAATTAATTATCTGGCTCTACTAGAAAATAATCGAGCTGATATATTAATTAATAAAACGATCGAGAGTAAAAAGAATGATCCTGTCCAAACTAATTGATTTTTAACTGGATCGGGGTCGTTGTATAAATTAAAAATCATGATCGGCAGAGAAGCTGTCGGACTAATTAAATTTGATGCCCAATCTTGAGCAAACAAAGCCGTAAATAGCAGCGGAGCTGTCTCGCCAATGCCCCGTGAAACTGCTAGCAGTACACCAGTTACAAGGGCTGGAAAAGCTGTCGGCAGGATAATCCGCGCGATGGTTTGAAATTTACTTCCACCCAGTCCAGCCGAAGCTAGACGCAAATTAGTCGGGACTAGTTTTAAGACTTCTTCTGTCGTCAGGGCAATAATTGGTAACATCAGAATTGACAATGCCACACCACCAGCTAGAGCACTGTAGCTAAAATCAAATAACTTCTTACTGCCCAGCACAATTAAATCATACGTAAAGATCCCGACGACGATCGAAGGTACCCCTGTTAGAATCGTATTCAAAAATTTGACAGCTCGATTAATCCTACTGCTCGGCTCATATTCAGCCAGATAGATTCCCGTCGCCACCCCAATCGGAATACTCAATAAAGAGGCAATTGAAATCATCGTCAATGTGCCCACCACTGCATTCGCAAAACCATCATCAATAATTGGCTTGGTAAACATTACGGCTGTCAGTCCAGGCAAACCTTTGGAGATGATATTCCACAATACTGAAATTAGCGGTGACATGCCAACGATCGTTAGCACCACAGCTAGAATAGTCATACCCCGATCGAATAAACTTCGCAGCGGGGATAATGGGGTAACTAGTTTAGTAGTTTCTGAGTTGTTCATATTATTATTCATCGCCCCGCTCAACTAATCGCACCAGTCCAATTGCCCCAATATTTACAAATAAAGTAATCGCAAATAAAATCAGCACCAAGTAAGTCAGCGCGCCAACGTGGATATCCTCCTGCGCCTCAGCAAAAGTATTCGCGAGGATCGCCGGAATCGAGTAAGCAGGGGCAAAAATTGAAGGACTAATATTTTCGGCATTGCCAATCACCATTGTTACTGCCATTGTCTCACCTAGTGCTCTACCCAAGGCTAACATCACTCCACCAACGATTCCCGAAAAAGCTTTGGGTAAAACTACCCGAAAGATCGTTTCCCAACGGGTAGATCCTAAAGCCATTGAGCCAGTTCGCAGGTAGTTGGGGACAACTAATAGTACTTCCCGACTGACAGCCGCCACCGTTGGTAAAATCATGATCGCCAGCAATATCCCCGCTGTCAGTAGTCCAGAACCAGATGGCTCGGTACTAAATAAGGGGATGTTGGCAAATTTGCTGTGAAGGAACTGTTGAATTGGGAGCAGAATCGGAATCAGGGTAAAGAAGCCCCAGAGTCCGAATACCACGCTAGGAATCGATGCGAGTAGTTCGATCGTAAAAGCAATGATCGATCGCAACCATTTTGGCAACAAATCCTCACTGGTGATAATCGCTACCGCCAACCCAACTGGAACAGCAAAGATCAGCGAGATAAAACCACTCCCGATCGTCCCATAAATCAACGGTAAGGCACCAAATTTGAGATCTGGTACGTTCCAATCCCGACCAACTAAAAAACCCCACCCGAACTGTTTGATGGCGGGTAAGGCGTGTCCAGTAATAGTCCAGCCCATCAGGAGCAAGATCGACACAGACACTCCGCCAGCAGCATACAGCAGATAGCGGAATAGTCGATCGGATTTGTCTGTCTGGGAATGACCATTACGCCTAGCCAAATTATTAATGATTGGCGTAGGCATAAATTTTTGAGAAGATGACATTGTTAGAATTAGATTATTAGTTCACGCCGGATTCAACAGCTTCGATCGCTCGCTGGGCAACACTACTAGGGATTGAGGTGAAGTTGAGGTCGTCATTAAATTGCTGACCACTGGTGAGCATCCATTTCACCATTGTCTTGATGGCTTTGGCTTTGTTGGGGTCTTTTTGGGTTTTGGGGATGAGTAACCAAGTTAAGCCCACAATTGGATAACCTTGCTTTGAATTGACATCGAAGGCACGGAAATTCTCAGGAAACTGGACATCAGACAGAGCTAGGTTGGCAGACTTGAGTGATGGTGCGACATACTGTCCGCTCCCATTTTGGACTAATGCCGAGGAGAGTCCACTCTTGAGTGCAAATTCATACTCTACATACCCGATCGATCCTGGTGTCTGTTTAACTGAAGCTGCAACCCCAGGATTTCCCTTACCCTTGAGGAAACCAGATGGCCATTTGGGTTCCTTACTAGCTCCCACTGCGGACTTGAAGTCTGGGCTAACTGCACTTACATGGTTAGTAAAAATAAATGAGGTACCACTACCATCAGCTCTAACAGCAGGCTTGATCGCGCTACTGGGTAGAGCCGCACCTTTGTTTGCTGCGGCGATCGCTGGATCGTTCCAAGTAGTGATCTTACCTGTAAATATTCCCCCCAATACTGCATTGGGCAGCTTGAGATTCTTGACTCCAGGTAAATTATAGACCACTGACACAGCACCGCCAGCAGTAGGAATCAATAATACTCCACCTTTGACCTTAGCCATTTCGCCATCAGTCATCGCCGCATCACTAGCACCAAAATCTACAGTACCTGCGATCGTTTGCTTGATACCACCACCACTACCAATACTTTGATAGTTGACCTTTATGTCTGGATGAGCCTTTCGCATTTCTTTCACATATCTCTCATACAGAGGCTGGGGAAAAGTTGCCCCCGCACCACTGAGAGTCACTTCAGCCCAGGCTGCTAGCTGAGTCCCAAATACTGATACTGCGACTACGGAGAGGGTGGTCAGACGACCAAAATTTTTCAATAACATGGGTAAGTTTGTCAAGTTTATATAAAGCACACTGATCTCAAAAAATACTAGCTTTAGCAATAGCTTTTAGACACACTGCTAGCTAATTTTGATATCAGAGGCATCTTACCCCACCCTTCTTTAAGCCTCAAACCCCATCGGGTTAACATCTGGTTAAGCTTGATTAGACCGATCGATCTGTATCATCAAATGGTGTCAATTTTAAATATAATTTAGATTAAGTTCAGTCCTAGACAATGTAGGTAACTAGAACCCCAAAAACTTGAGGAGCAAATATCTAATGAACGATCGCCAAATTGAGCAATTAACTAGCGAGAATCCTACGGTAGGTAGTAGGTTACGCCCCACTGTTTGGACAGCTCTAACCGCCCTATCGATCGGGATTACCGTATCATCCTGCACACCCAAAAGCCCTGATGTTGCCACCCCACCAGCTACGGGAGGTGCGCCCACAGCTACAGTTCCTGCGGCGACTAGCGGCGATAAATCCGCTCTCAGTGGTGCTGGAGCAACTTTCCCCGCACCGCTCTATCAAAGATGGTTTGCTGACTACAACAAAGCAAATCCGAGTACCCAAATCAGCTATCAATCCGTCGGTAGTGGTGCTGGTGTCGAACAATTTTTGGCAGGTACCGTTGATTTTGGCGCGTCTGATGCACCATTGAAACCAGAAGAACGCGCTAAGTTCAAAGCCAAATATGGTGCTGAACCCATTCAAGTCCCGATGACTGGCGGGAGCGTCGTATTTGCCTATAATCTCGATGGGGTTAAAGATCTCAAGCTATCTCGTGCCGACTATTGTGGCATTACGACAGGCAAGATTACCAAGTGGAACGATCCAGCGATCGTCAAAGCCAATCCTGGAGCTAAACTACCCGATCAAGCGATTCAGTTTGTTCACCGCTCCGATGGTAGTGGTACTACCTTCCAATTTACCAATCACCTCAAAGCTGCTTGCCCCACCTGGACAGCAGGCGTGAATAAATCTGTTACTTGGCCCAAAGGGATGACTGGTGCCAAGGGCAATGAAGGTGTCTCTGCCCAAATCAAACAAACGCCGAATTCCATTGGCTATGTTGAGTATGCCTTTGCCAAACAAACCGATATGTCGATGGCATCGATCGAGAATAAATCAGGTAAGCTGATTGCACCATCCCCCGCCGCAGGTGCCGAAGCATTTGTTGGTGAAAAGATGCCCGCAGATCTCGCCCTCCTAGTTCCTGATTCTGCCAATCCCAAAGCTTACCCGATCTCTGGTTTGACTTGGCTACTGCTCTATCCCCAGTCCAAAGATGCTGCTAAACAAACTGCATTAAAGGGTGTAGTTGAATGGGCACTGACTACTGGTAAAGCCACGGCAACCGAGCTAGGCTATGTGCCATTAGAAGATAGCTTGGTGGCAAAAGTCAAAGCAGAACTGGCCAAAGTTAAATAAACTTATTGGCGTTGCTGATTTGAAGTGTGATTTTGCACTTTAAAAAGCTTCTAATCCGCTAAAGTCTAAAGCCTCAGAACTTTTCATACTGCAATTCAGCAATGCCAAATTTCTTATGAACACACCACCTCCCAATCCTACTGAGACACTGCTCGAAGCTTCTACCCAATTTAACGTGGTCAGATCGATCGACAAAAACTTTCGGCGCGTAACATTTGGATTAGCAATTGGTATTGGTCTGATTCTAGTCTGGATCACCTATTCATTACTAATCATCGCCCTGCCTGCGATCCAGACTTTTGGGCTGGGATTTTTATTCGATAGTACTTGGGATCCAGTCAAAAATATCTATGGAGCCTTGCCCCACGTTTACGGGACAGTTCTAAGCTCCTTTCTGGCACTGCTATTCGCAGTACCTCTGGGTGTGGGTGTGGCGATTTTCTTGACCGAAAACTTTCTGGCACCCAAGATCCTGCAACCGATCGCGTTTACAGTTGAACTACTAGCAGCGATTCCCAGTGTTGTCTACGGATTGTGGGGGTTATTTGTCTTCCTACCAGCGGTTAAACCCCTGCTCCAGGGACTCAATCGCAGTTTTGGTTGGATTCCCTTTTTCTCGACCGAACCTGGGGGCAGGCAGCTTCTAGGTGCGTCTCTGGTATTGGCGATCATGATCCTTCCGACGATTATTGCCATCTCTCGCGATACCCTCACATCCCTCCCACCCAAACTGCGTCAGGGTGCCTATGGACTAGGCGCGACTCGATGGGAGACAATTACCCTAGTACTCCTACCAGCGGCACTTTCCGGGATTGTGGGTTCGATTATGCTCGCACTAGGACGCGCCTTGGGCGAGACAATGGCAATGGCGATGCTCATCGGCAATGCCAATCAAGCCAATATCTCCTGGCTGGCACCAGCTTCTACCCTATCGTCCCTAATTGCCAATCAGTTTGGCGAAGCTAGCGGGCTTCAGAAGTCGTCACTATTCTATGAAGCGTTGATCTTGATGGTGCTAACGCTACTGGTAAACGTGTTGGCGCAGATGCTGGTGAGCCGTTTTCAGCAGGTGGAATAGACGTTACCAGCATCAATTCCAAATTCGATCGGCGAGTGGATTGGTTTTGCTTGCAAGATGGTGACTATATCTCTTTGCCTATCGATCCTGATGAGACGATCAAAATCAATAAAAAATCACCAAGTATTCGGATTATTGTCAGTCGATCCTACCAATACTTATGAGATCATTGGGTTTCATTCTTCAACCCAACCTACACCTATAATTAAAGCAAGCTTTTTGAAATCTTAATTTGGCAGATGCAATGGTGAAAACACCCGCTCAGTATCGGCTCATTCCGCCACTAGAAAACGGCGATAGGCTTACTCGCTACGAATTCGAGCGACGCTACAATGCCATGCCGCCGCTCAAGCACGCGGAATTAATCGAAGGAGTTGTCTACATGGCTGCTGCACTGCGCTTTAGAAGTCACGGACAACCCCACGCTAGTCTGATGACGTGGTTGGGAAATTACATGGTGACAACGCCAGGGGTTTCACTGGGAGATGCACCGACAGTTCGCCTGGATTTAGATAACGAACCTCAGCCAGATGCTGTGTTGCTGATCGAATCACAATTTGGTGGTCAATCTCATCTGAGTGAGGATGACTACATTGAAGGGGCACCAGAATTGGTGGTTGAAATCGCCGCCAGTAGTGCTGCCATCGATCTGGGCGACAAAAAGCGCGCGTACCGTCGCAATGGTATACCTGAGTATATTGTCTGGCAGGTATTCGATCGCAAAGTGGATTGGTTTTGCTTGGAAGATGGTGATTATGTATCTTTGCCGATAGATCCCGATGGGACGATTCGGAGTCGAGTATTTCCAGGCTTGTGGCTGGCGGTAGAAGATTTGCTCACAGGAAATATGGTACGGGTTTTGGCAGTATTACAGGCAGGTTTAGCAGCAGCGGAGCATGATATCTTTGTGCAGAAATTGTCACAAAAATGAGGATTGGAACGAGAACAAAAATTACCTGCTGACAGTTGCAAATAAATCATTTCTTGTTACCAAGCTAATTTGCTCGCTCGGTTGATCCTGGCGAAGATGAGAACAGTAGCCTGATTTTTGATACTCCTGAATATCGATTAAGATTTTTTTTGCAATTACTTCTGCCATATTTACAGGTACTGCATTGCCAATCATTTTATATCCGTCCGCAACGTCATTATATTTAAAGATAAATCGATCGGGAAACGTTTGAATCCTTGCACATTCTCGTACTGATAATCTTCGATATGGTAACGATGAAGTAGGATCGAATTGAAATCTATCTCGTTCTACAAACTTCATCTTATTTAAAATTTTCACTATTAAATTAAGCCATAAGCTTAGATGAATAGCAACCTAAAATTAATAGCCAATTAGCATAATTCCTTGAAGTGGGAGGATTAAACGATTACTAATATACAATAGTTCTAAGAATTTATATACTTCTTGAAAGTCTTGTTGTTGACGATAGTGATTTCTAACCGCTAATACTAAATATTCGACTCCGAACATCATACAAGCTTGAAAAATGTCTTTAAGAAATTGATTGTTGTCAACTGCTCTACCTGCTTCAACTTCTATGACAATCTTTCCATCCAGACTAACAGCATCAGCATGAAAAGATTTGTCAACTTTATCATTTAGACCAAACAGAACAGGAACATTGATTTTATCTGCTTTAGCCTTGCCCCGCTCTACTTTTATTTCAAGTAGTTCCAAGTGCATTCTTAGTAATTCTAGAACACCATTACTTGGCAGTTGATAATCCGAAGAGCAAATTTTTGGTTCGATTTCTTCAAAACAATTCACGATTTGTCTGAGACGAGTGCTCATCGGAATAGATCTAGGGAATAATTGATATTGAATTGCCATCTTAGTAGATACGAGGATAAGATAATATCTATAGTTAAAATTAATTACAATGCGAACTGCGGTAAACAATTAGTTTAGCATCAATCGAAATATTATTATCGTTTGGAGACTTTATCTGAACATTACTGATTTTTAGCGAATTATTTTCTTTAGCCATCCTTAAGATATTGCTAATATCTGATTTAGGAAAAGAGTGATATTTTTCGACTGTCATGATGGATATTACTTGTAAACCAGCCTCTTCATTACAATCAATGTTCAGATAATTATAGATGTTGGCAGGATTAGAGATTCCCCAAGATCCACTAATTTTTGCATAAGCACTATCTAAATAATCAATTTGATTAAGTTCCGCTATTTCTCTGTTTTGAGAAAACTCGATGTCACGAATTTTTTCTACCTTTACAATAATTTCATCTTTAATTCTCTGATAAATATGATAGTCTGCGGCAACACAATCACCTACGATTAGCCATAAACATTTTAGTCTTTCTTCTTTGATTACACCGATAGCATAAATTAAATCCTTGGAGTCCCATTTTTCACCCTTTGCTGCTCGACAATCAGCAGTAATCATTGGATCGTTAGCAAAAAGTTTGGATTTTGGATAAGAACTGTTAAGTTGAATGCCTGTCTTGAAGGATCCAATTTTCTTCACTTCAATCGCATCACCGTGTCCGATCATTAAGTCAGGTGGATTATTTTGATTGCCCAAGTAGGAAAAGACTTTAGAATGCTTGTGAGCAAGAATGCCTTTGTCACTTTCATCTAAACTATCAGCAAAAATATCTTTAATTAATTCTTCTAATGGAATGCCTTTTTGATGAATTCTATTTATACTTTTTTTGCTATCCTTCAAATCCGAGATAGAATTTTTAACGATGCACTGAACTGCTCGTAGTAAGTTGGTCATTTATTATTGATCGCAGTAGAACAGTATTTTGTATCTTAGCAGTTCATCAGGCAATGAGATAGATATGTTCACGCTCTGTTCATACGACTACTGATAGTGCTACTCAGCATACGCCAGATTGTGATTGCGTAGCACAGAGCAATTGACGGTGATTAGTCTACAATGATCTAGTCGAACGGCTTGCCGGATCCGACAGTAACCTGAGTAAGTAGAGTAATCCAAAGCAACATGACTAAGTTTGTATTCGTCACTGGCGGCGTAGTTTCGAGTATTGGCAAGGGGATTGTTGCCGCGAGTTTGGGACGGCTACTCAAATCGCGCAATTATTCAGTTTCGATTTTGAAGCTCGATCCTTATATCAATGTCGATCCTGGGACGATGAGTCCCTATCAGCATGGGGAAGTATTCGTGACCAAGGATGGGGCTGAGACAGATTTAGATTTGGGGCACTATGAGCGATTTACGGATACGTCGATGTCGCGGCTCAATAGTGTCACCACTGGTTCGATTTATCAGGCGGTAATTAATAAGGAACGGCGTGGGGACTATAATGGCGGTACGGTTCAGGTAATCCCCCACATTACCAATGAGATCAAAGAGCGGATCGAGCGAGTTGCCAAAAATACCAATCCTGATGTCGTAATTGTCGAGATTGGCGGCACCGTTGGGGATATTGAGTCACTCCCATTTCTCGAAGCGATTCGCCAGTTTCGGAAGGATGTTGGTAGACGCAATGTTGTCTATATGCACGTCGCTCTGGTACCGTGGATTTCAACCGCAGGGGAGATGAAAACCAAGCCTACCCAACATTCGGTGAAGGAACTGAGATCGATCGGGATTCAGCCAGATATTTTAGTCTGTCGTTGTATCGAAGAACTACCTCAAGGGATTAAAGAAAAGCTATCAGAATTCTGCGATGTGCCAGTAGCGTGCGTAATCAATGCGCCAGATGCAGGCAGTATTTATGAAGTGCCCTTAATTATGGAACGGGAAGGATTGGCAACCCAAGCGATCGAATTACTTCAGCTCGAACAGCGTACACCCGATCTGAGTAAGTGGCAAGATTTGGTCGATCGAATGCAGACATCCACTCAGGAAGTCAAAATCGCTCTAGTTGGTAAGTACACCCAACTTGGCGATGCTTATCTCTCAGTAGTAGAAGCTCTCAAACATGGCTCGATCGCTACAGGTGCTAAATTAGAAATCATCTGGGTGAATTCCGAAGATTTGGAGAGCCACGGTGCCGCCAAATACCTCGCAGATGTGCAGGGCATCGTTGTACCAGGCGGATTTGGTATTCGCGGCGTAGAGGGCAAAATTGCCGCCATTCAGTACGCACGGGAGCATCGCATCCCCTTCCTCGGATTGTGCTTGGGAATGCAGGCGGCGACGATCGAATGGGCGCGAAATGTGGCGATACTCGACGGTGCTAATAGTTCGGAATTCGATCCTGAAACACCGAATCCAATCATCGATCTATTACCAGAACAGCAGGATGTCGTCGATCTCGGTGGCACGATGCGATTGGGGCTATATGCCTGTCGGATCGAACCCAATACCCTCGCCCACCAGCTCTATCAGCAAGAAGCGATCTACGAACGTCATCGCCACCGCTATGAGTTTAATAATGCCTATCGGAATCAGTTCCTCGCCAGTGGCTACCTGATCAGTGGCACCTCGCCAGATACTCGCCTAGTTGAGATCATCGAGCTGCCAACTCATCCATTTTTTATCGCCACTCAATTTCACCCCGAATTTCAGTCTACGCCGAGCGTGCCTCATCCCTTATTCAAAGGCTTGATGTCAGCAGCTTTGACCAAAATCGGCCATGTTGCACCAGCATTAGACGAGTAAGTCCATTCGGCAAACACCTCGTCATGAACGCCGAGATGTTTTAATTCTGAGCCAACAGGTGATTGTCAGAAATTCGTGGATTATCCCCAAGCAACATAGGGCAACTTACTAGCTGTAACTTGAGTTTGACTGAGATTGGCAACTAATTGTCCACAGGCATCCCAGGTGCCATTAGTTAGCTGCTGACGTGAGCCTTCGCCGATCGAGACTAAGGTGGTAAACTTACCACATCTGACTCGTAAGGCATTGAGATCGACACTAACTGGAGCTTGCGGATTGCCCCAAATAATCTCTTGCAGTTCGCTAATAGTCGCTGCATCTGCATTCAGGCAAGGAATACCCATCGCGACGCAATTACCGAAGAAGATTTCGGAGAAGCTTTCGCCGATCACGACTTGAATGCCCCATTTTGCTAAGGCTTGAGGGGCATGTTCGCGACTAGAGCCGCAGCCGAAGTTACTATTTACTACTAATACGTTTGCGCCTTGAAATTCGGGTAAGTCGAAGGGGTGAGTACCTTGTAGTTGGATGCGATCGTCTTCAAATACATTAGCACCTAAGCCATCAAAGGTGACGCAGCGCAGGAATCTAGCAGGGATAATTCGATCTGTATCGATGTCATTACCAGTCAGGGGAATGGCGGTACCAGAGATGGTGGAGATTTGGCTATTCATGTCTTAGGGGATAGGGAGTAGGGAATAGGGGGCGAAATCCCCTCCTCTGCGAAGGCAGACGCTCCGCGAACGGAGGGGTGGCGCGTAGCGGCGGTTTTATTCTGGGGTTCCCCCAGAATAAAAAAACGACAAGACAGCGACGGGGTGGGTAAGATCTATGCCAATTGCTAACTCTGCACGATCGCCTCAGCCTCAATCTCAACTAAAATATCAGGAGCAATCAAACGGCTGACTTCCACCAATGCCATCGCCGGACGGATTTCACTAAAAAATTCACCGTGAGCTTTGCCAATCAGTTCCCATTCATCGATGTTGGTGCAGTAGATCCGAGTCCGAACGACATCTGAGAGGCTAGCTCCGGCTTGCTGGAGGGCTGATTCGATGTTGAGGATGATTTGCTTAGTTTGAGCGTATACATCGCCAATTCCGACGAGTTCGCCTGCGGTATTTGAAGCGGTGGTCCCAGCAACATGGATGGTATTACCGACTTTGACAGCGCGGGAATAACCGAGGATTGGTTCCCATTTCGATCCGGTGGAGATATTTTGACGTTGGGACATAATTTTTTCGACGAATATTAGTTTAGCTATTATCCCTGAAATTGACTCATTAGCCATTTGCCGATTTGGGATTGATCTTGTTCTTTGCTGAGGTTTAGTGCTGTTGTGATAGTATCGATCGATAGTTCTGGCAATACCAGAGAAGTATCGATTCTACGGCTACCTCGATCGATAATTTCAAACGCATAAATCAGAGTATTCTGGACATCTACAATCCAATATTCCGCAACACCCATTTCTTCATATAGAAAACGTTTCGCACCGAGATCGCCGCTAATACTAGTGTTGGAAATCTCAATTACTAAATCTGGAGTAGCTTGCTCATCCAAGTTGATAACGGATGTACCGACAGGTGCTAATCTTGTTCTTTCTCCACAGTAATAAGATAGATCGGGTTGACATTCTCTGATGCCAATTTTACGATAGCTACAATTATCAAATCCGTTAATTGCAATCCCGCCGATCGTACAAAATAGATTGATGGCATTTGCCATAAGCAAGTGATAGCGAGAGTGGTCTGCACCTGTTGGCATATCTTCAATCCTCATGTGACCATTGTAGTAATAGCCTTGATGTTTTTCATGTTCGGGAGACTCGATTATTGTAATATAATTCTCCCAATCTGCTTTGATCCAGGTGTTGGTTATCAGTTTTTCTTGGAGTTGAATCATGGTAATTACCAGTGTTAAACTTTAAACTTATAAATCTTCCAATTTTGTTTCTAATTATGACGAATTTTGCCTTCGCCACTCTGCCGCTTTACGATCGATCTCCTGAATAAAATCGTGCTTCCCATCCATATATTCCTCAATGTCATCTGGGTGCTTCGCTGCTAGTGATTGTTTTAACATGCTGTATGATTCGGCATCTTCAAGATGAGTATTCAGATAGTCTCTAAATAATAGGTGTCTGGTAATCTGCACTGACCCAACCTCGAAGACATGAATATGATGGGTTCTGATTCCATCCCGATTGTCTTTCAAGAAAAACCGTCGTGCCTCAATCCCAAATTCGCCCATGCACTGATAGCCGAGTAATTGCATTGATGAATTCTGGTGATCGACTTGAGTAATATACTTAACTTCAACTAAGATATCAATAATTGGTTTAGCATAAATTGTCTCGATCGATGTGCTGCCAATATGATGAACTTTAATAACACTTTCACCCAGTGCGATCGCAATCTGTTTAGATTCAGTCTCGAACAGATTAAGCCAATTTGGATCGTGTGAAATGACTTCAACTTTCCTAATCATTAAATAACCTCCGTGCTATAGGCTGAGTTACTAAGTAAAATAGCTAAGATTTTGTCTATTTCTTTAATGTAGTAATCATTGGAATCTATAAATACAATCTGCTCTTGTAATTTCAAGAACTTCCAATCCATTCCCGTAGTTACAGCACCATACAGAGTGTCAGTTGGATTGCCTTCTCTTTGATTAAACAAACGAGCTGCAAACATCGTGGCAATACATTGACCTAATCCACTCGGAATACTTTCATTTTTTGCCTCAACGATCGTCAGCACAGGGCTAGCAATATAATACTGTTCTGGCGATCGACTCAATATAAAATCACAGCGTCCATCTAAACCTTGACTCGAATCGACTTCAAAGCTGCTGCCTGAGAAGATCGAGATCTGGTTTTTAAGTAATCGTCGAACTTCCATTAGAATTGGCATGATCACTAGTTCCGATCGTGCTTTCTCTGTATTAATCGCACTGGCTAACGGAATCTGATCTTTGAGTACAAGCGATAGCAAATTACTAGGCTGAACAGGGGAAATTTCTGCAAATAAATCTTGCGTTTCATCTGTGACAAGCCCAAAGTCAGACTTGACTTTACTCAGTGTAAAATTACTGTATGCCATATTGATTTTACTCGATACATTGATGGTGCGTTACGCTGGAGCGATAACACACCCTACGCATCTATTATTACCCCATCAATTCCCGTACATCGGTAACTTTCCCCGTCACGGCTGCCGCGATTACCATTACTGGCGACATCAGTAATGTCCGCCCCGATGAAGAACCTTGACGACCTTTGAAGTTACGATTGGAAGATGATGCACTGATTTGTCGTCCGACTAGTTTGTCGGGATTCATCGCCAAGCACATCGAGCACCCAGCCTCGCGCCATTCAAAGCCTGCATTTTTAAAAACCACGTCTAAACCTTCGGCTTCGGCTTGTTTTTTCACCCGCTCGGAGCCAGGTACGATGAAGGCTTTGACTCCGGTGGCTACCTGCTTGCCAGCGGCGAATTTGGCAGCTTCGCGCAAGTCGGTAATCCGTCCATTGGTGCAGCTTCCAACGAAGCAAACATCGACTTTGGTACCGATAATTGGGGTGCCTGGAGCGAGATCCATGTACTGGTAAGCTTCTTCGGCGATTGCTCTTTCATCCTCTGGCATTTGTGCGGCTGTGGGAATCGGTTCATCTACGCCGATACCCTGCGCGGGGGTAATTCCCCAGGTAATCGTCGGCGCGATTTCGGTGGCATCGAAGACGACAACATCATCGTATTGAGCATCTTTGTCGCTGCGAATGTTTTCCCACCAAGCGACGGCTCGATCCCAATCGCCGTCTTTGGGCGCGAAATCTAATCCTTTGAGATAATCATAGGTGACTCGATCGGGATTAATATATCCACATCTGGCTCCACCTTCGATCGCCATGTTACAAACGGTCATTCTAGCTTCCATATCCATCTGCTCGAAGGTGGTTCCGGCGAACTCATAGGCATAGCCCACGCCACCTTTGACACCGAGTTTACGGATGATGTGCAGGATCACATCCTTGGCATATACACCTGGTTGGAGAGTGCCATTGACTTCAATTTTTCGGACTTTTAATTTACCTAGAGCCAATGTTTGGGAAGCTAATACGTCCCGCACCTGAGAGGTGCCAATTCCGAACGCTATGGCACCAAATGCGCCGTGAGTAGAGGTGTGACTATCTCCACAGGCGATCGTCATTCCTGGCTGAGTTAGCCCTTGCTCTGGGGCAATTACATGGACGATGCCTTGGCTACCAGAGCCGACGTTATAGAAGCGAATGCCATGTTCTTTGGTATTATTTTCGAGATGCTGCATCATCTCTTCGGCGAGGCTGTCAGCGAGGGGACGGGATTGGTCTTCTGTTGGTACGATATGATCGATGGTGGCAACAGTGCGTTCTGGATAAGCAACTTTCAATCCTCGATCGCGCATCATCGCAAATGCTTGGGGACTGGTGACTTCATGGATCAGATGCAAGCCGATAAATAGCTGGGTTTGTCCTGATGGCAATACGCCAACGGTGTGGGATTCCCAAACTTTATCAAATAGTGTATTTTTACTCATAATTTTTAGAATATGGGGGAGGTAGCTTAATATCAGTTATCTTCTCGATCGTTGATTGGTAGTCTTCTGGTACGAATTCGATTTTTATCAAAGATAATAATGCTTCCTTGCTCAAGTAAGTCAGTGATATTTGGCAACGTTATCTATTAGAAATTTCATCAAATTGCAAGAGGTAATTCACCTTCTTGTAGTAATCGGGCAGCATATAGTAGAGATTCTTTGATATCTGCTGCTTCTAGATCGGGATAAGATAAAAGAATTTCCAATTCTGTCATCCCTTCGGCAATCATACTTACCACTGTAGTAACGGGAATTCGTAGGCTTCTGATGCAAGGTATCCCACCCATCTGTCGTGAATCAACGGTGATTCTGGTAAGTCTCATAATTAGCTCTGCTTTGTTTTGAATAAAATCTAGACTGAGTTAATCTGTTGAACATTTCCGCAGATGGAGATCGTTTTCTCTCTCTCTTCATACTATAGACAAGGATGTTTGTACTTGTCCAATATATATTAATCTTGCAATTGATACTTTTAAGGTATCAATCTCGATCTGAACGTTACGAATTGTAAAACTCATCGTCTGAGAGATCGTTCCGGTGCGGCTAGTCTTGGCGGTGGTTCAGTAATTAGTCTGAACGTTTGTAAAATTTTAATGGTTTGTATTGCAATATACGCAAAAGCTGAGATATTAGCATTAGTATCTCAGCCAACTAGCCTTGCGTGAAGAGTGGAGTTAAATAATTATGGCAAATCAATTCGGACGACGGAGATTCATTTTACTGAGTGGTGCTGGACTAGCGGGTACCGTAATTCTCAATGCCTGTACCAAGCCAGGATCCAGTCCAACAGATACTCCAGCTAAAGCACCAGACACTAGTGCAAGTCCAAGTGCTGTACCTGCGGCAGCAGATGGCAAAACAGTCAAAGTCGGTATCTTGCACTCCCTCAGTGGCACGATGGCAATTAGTGAAAAAAGCGTTGTCGATGCCGAACAATTAGCAATTGCGGAAATCAACGCCAAAGGTGGCGTACTCGGCAAACAAATCGAAGCCATCGTCGAAGATGGTGCTTCAGATTGGGACAAATTTGCTGAGAAAGCCAAGAAATTGATCGATCAAGATAAAGTCGCAACAGTCTTTGGTTGCTGGACATCGGCTAGTAGGAAAGCAGTCCTACCCGTATTTGAAGGGAAAAAGCATATGCTTTGGTATCCCGTTCAATATGAAGGACAAGAATGCTCACAAAATGTCTTCTACACTGGTGCAGCACCGAACCAACAAATCGAGCCTGCGGTGGATTGGCTGCTCAAAAATAAAGGTAAAGAATTCTTTCTAGTGGGTTCTGACTATGTATTCCCCCGCACTGCAAATACCATCATCAAAGCTCAATTAAAAGCTAAAGGTGGCAAAACTGTCGGCGAAGATTATTTACCTCTAGGCAATAATGAAGTCACGCCGATTATCGCCAAAATAAAGAAGGCTTTACCCAACGGTGGCGTTATTTTTAATACTCTCAATGGAGACAGCAACGTTGCTTTCTTCAAACAGATGAAGAGTGCGGGATTGAACGCTGATAAATATCCGGTAATGTCCGTCAGTGTAGCCGAAGAAGAAGTCAAAGCGATCGGGGTAGAATATCTCAAAGGTCACTATGCTTCCTGGAACTATTTCCAAACTGTGAATACGCCAGCGAATAAAACCTTTGTTGAAAGCTTTAAGAAAAAGTATGGTGCAGAAAGAGTAGTCAACGATCCCATGGAAGCCGCATATATCATGGTGTATATGTGGAAAATGGCGGTCGAAAAAGCCAAAAGTTTTGAACTCGAAGCAGTTCGTAAAGCATCTAATGGTCTAACTTTTGACGCGCCAGAAGGTAAGGTGACGATGGAAAATAATCATCACTTATCTAAATTTGTCCGCATCGGTGAAATCGGTGCAGACGGCATGTTCAAGATTGTCTCTGAGTCAAAGGAAGCAGTTAAACCGATTCCTTGGAATCAGTATGTTGCAGAAACAAAAGGTTTCGCCTGTGATTGGTCAGATCCAGCCAAAGGTGGAAAGTATAAAGCTAAAGCTTAGTAAATAGTTGATAGTTGATAATTGATAGTTGATAGCTAAAATGCAGTGAAAACATTTTAACTGTAGGGTGGACACTCCCCGCTCTACACTTATTTATCTGTTGTCGTGAGTGATATTCACTATGCATTTATCAACCGTAACTTATTAACTATGTAGCTATCAACTATCAATTATCAACTATCAACTAATAAAAGTGTTATCAGGATTATTAGAAGCTATTTTTAATGGAATGAGTATCGGTTCTGTCCTACTTATTTCAGCATTAGGATTGGCGATCGTATTTGGCTTGATGGGCGTAATTAATCTCGCTCACGGCGAGTTGATGATGCTGGGTGCTTACACAACATTTGTTGTCCAAAACATCTTTAAAACACTTCCCGCTCCCCTATTTGAATTTTATATATTCTTTGCCCTAATTGCCGCTTTCATCGTTGCCGCAGCGATGGGCTTAATATTAGAGCGAGGTGTGATTAGATTTCTATATGGACGACCATTAGAAACGCTATTAGCAACTTGGGGCGTAAGTTTAATCTTACAGCAACTTGTTCGCAGTATTAGTCTGGGACTGTCGATCGCAATTGTCACATTCTCACTCCTATTTTTTGGCGGGATGTGGTTAATTAAACGTCGTCCAGATTTTGACCGGATTAGAAATGGTGTAATTGCGGTTATGCTACCACTATCGATCGCAATTAGTGCAGCCATCAGTATTTTTCTCGCTCAAACATATAGTCTGACGATTACCAAGCCTTGGTTTGGTGCTCAAAATGTCGATGTTACCGCACCTGAATGGTTGCGGGGTGGTTTCCCGATTGGTGATTTTCAATTGCCATATAGTCGGCTATTTATTATGGCAATTACCGTTATTTGTTTAGTCGGCATCTATCTATTTCTCCAGAAAACAAATTGGGGTCTCAGAATTCGAGCGGTAACTCAAAATCGTCAGATGAGTGCCTGTTTGGGTATTCCAACTGCTCAAGTCGATGCGTTTACATTTGCCCTCGGTTCAGGATTAGCTGGGGTAGCGGGATGTGCAATTAGTTTACTTGGTTCTGTGGGTCCAAATACCGGACAAAACTATGTGGTTGATACTTTTATGGTGGTGGTAGTCGGTGGCGTTGGTAAGTTAGCTGGAACGATTATTGCCGCACTAAGTATTGGTACTGCTAGTTATCTGATTGGTTCGGGAAATCTGGCAACAATATTTGCACCGATTCAACCTGTTGCTGACTTCTTTACTTTTTTTGCAACTACCAGTATGGCGAAGGTGATGGTATTTGCACTGATTATTACTTTCTTACAAATTCGCCCTGGTGGGATATTTCCACAGAAGGGGCGTAATGTTGAATTGTGAATTGCGTAGATCTGTAGGGGCGGGTTTATACCACTAATTAAAACTGCAATAATAACCTCATTTGAACCCGCCCTCCCCCACTAGATATGTTGGTGCGCTATGCCATCGCAGTAACACACCCTACAAATATAATTATCAATTATTAATTGTTGAATTATGATCACTCTTGTCCCCAAGAAAAAACGAGATCATCGATTACTAGTAGAAGCTGGAATTGTGATTGCGATCGCGTTAATCTTAATTCTCATCCTACCCTGGGTATTAACTGATTTTAGGTTGAGTTTATTAGGTAGATTTCTGGCTCTATCGATCGCGGCTTTAGGCATCGACTTAATCTGGGGTTATACTGGGCTACTCAGCATGGGGCATGGCGTATTCTTCGCACTCGGTGGTTATCTGCTGGCGATGTATCTAAAATTGCAGATCCCCAAAGATGCCGCCAATCAATTGCCAGAATTCATGAACCTCTATGGTGTGACTGAATTGCCAGGATTTTGGCAGCCATTTCATGATTTTAATTTTACGATCCTGGCGATCCTATTCATCCCCACTATTCTTGGTGGATTACTGGGTTATTTAGTTTTTCGGAATCGGATTAGGGGTGTCTATTTTTCGATATTGACTCAAGCGGCTACCGTTGTCTTTTTCAACTTCTTTAATGGACAGCAAAAGTTATTTAATGGTACAAATGGTCTAACTGATTTCAAAACTATTTTAGGTGCTGACATCAGCACCTATCAATTTACTTTTTATATCCTGACGATTATCGCGCTGGTGCTTGCTTATGCACTGTGTCGATGGCTCACTAGTGGTAGATTTGGTAATCTATTAGTTGCAATTCGTGATGATGAAAATAGATTGAGGTTTTCTGGCTACAACCCGACTGGATTCAAGGTAGTTGTCTTCGCTGTTTCTGCGGCACTCGCTGCTATTGGCGGTGCTTTCTACACCATTCAAACTGGACGAGTATCGCCCCAATTGATGGATATTGGCTTCTCGATCGAAATGGTAATTTGGGTGGCAGCAGGAGGGCGGGGCACACTGGTGGGAGCGATTTTAGGTACGTTGTTAGTTAACTTTGCTAAAAGTCTCCTCAGTGAGCAATTTCCAGAAGTGTGGCTATTCTTTCAAGGGGCACTATTCCTGATTGTTGTCACCGTATTACCCGATGGAGCTGTGGGTTTGCGAAAATTATTCCAACGTCGCCAGCAATCAATTAGCACTTATCCAAATATCGATTTAGATCCAGAGGTACAAAGTGAACGAGAGCATCCTAACAACTGAAAACCTGACGATGGATTTTGATGGCTTTAAAGCGATCGATAATCTCAATTTTAGCATGGCACCTGGCGAACTGCGCGTGGTAATTGGCCCTAATGGTGCAGGCAAAACTACCTTTCTAGACTTAATAACTGGCAAAATAAAACCTACGGCTGGACAGGTATTATTCAAAGGTAAAAATATTCGTCGCTACTCCGAAGCCCAAATTTCTAGACTAGGAATCGGGCGAAAATTCCAGACTCCAAGAGTTTATCTCAATCTCACTGCTCGTGAAAACCTCGAACTAGCTGCCAATCAAACGAAAAGTGTGGTGGGTACGTTATTTGGTAAGATGTCGGGACCAGAACGCGATCGAGTTTGGATACTATTAGAAACGATTGGATTAGCTATTAAAGCCGATCGTAAAGCAGATTTACTCTCTCATGGGGAAAAGCAAAGACTGGAAATTGGAATGCTAGTGGCTCAGTCACCAGAGCTATTGCTCGTCGATGAACCAGTGGCGGGATTGACAGACGAAGAAACCGAAAATGTTGGTAATTTACTCGTTACACTTGCTGAAAGTCATGCAATTTTAGTAATCGAGCATGATATGGAATTTGTCCGGCAAATTGCTCGAAAAGTCACGGTTCTACATCAAGGAACAGTGTTGTGTGAAGGCACAATTGATGAAGTCCAAAACGATCCGCGAGTGATCGAAGTTTATCTCGGTCAACCACAATCGATCGATCATTGAGATCATAATTGAATCATGCTAGAAATATCTAACTTAAATGTTTATTACGGCGAAAGCCATATTCTGCGAAATGTAGATTTACACGTTCCCGCAGGTAAAATGGTCTGTCTAATCGGTCGAAATGGTGTGGGTAAGACTACTCTGATGAAAAGTATCATTGGACTGCTCAAACCCCGCGTGGGAGAAATTTCCCTAGAGGGACAGATTATTAATGATAAATCACCAGATTTACGCGCCAGAATGGGAATTGGCTATGTACCTCAAGGTCGAGAAATCATTCCCAGATTAACTGTTGAAGAAAATCTATTGCTGGGACTGGAAGCGAGGGGTAAAAATACTAAGCCAGCTATTATTTCACCGGAGATATTTGAACTGTTTCCGGTTTTAAAAACCATGCTGACACGGATGGGTGGAGACTTAAGTGGCGGACAACAGCAGCAACTCGCGATTGCACGAGCTTTGATGGGAAATCCGCGTTTACTTGTCTTGGATGAGCCGACAGAGGGGATTCAACCATCTATTATTTTGGACATCGAAGCGGCGGTGCGGCGAGTAGTCGAGACGATGGGTGTGTCAGTATTATTGGTAGAGCAGCATTTGCATTTTGTCAGACAGGCGGATAGTTATTATGCGATGCAAAAGGGTGGAATTGTGGCTTCGGGTGCAACAAGTGAATTAAGTCAGGATGTGATTAAACAATTTTTGGCGGTGTAGATAGACTAGATAAGGAGGTGAATAGAACGTTCCCACTTAGAAATATATTCACCATCCACTAATTAAATCTCTTCCAGCTCATCGCAGACAACAAACTATCTACTTTCCGATCCCAAACAAAATCAGCGATTAACTTCGCAGTAATCGGCGTTAATAAAATGCCATTGCGATAGTGTCCGGTGGCTAGAGTTAGATTTTCATACCTACTCTTACCCAAAATCGGTAGCTCATCAGGTGTGGCGGGACGAAAACCCCACCAGGTTTCGTGGAGTGGAAAATCTTGGAGGAGAGGAAATAGTCGAGTCGCAGCAGTCAATAATTGCTGGACACCTTGCTGGGTATTTTGCGGTGTAAATCCCACATCCTCACTGGTTGCACCGATGATAATTTTGCCATCTTGACGGGGCACGATATAGATCTCTTCGCCAAATAATACCTGCTGGAGCGGTAAATGATCTCGTTGCTCAGGCGGCACTGATACCGATAACATCTGCCCCTTTCTGGGTACGACTTCGATCGATAGTAATTGCTGTGACCAAGCACCTGTCGCTAGGATATAATGCGGTGCGGACATGTTACCCTGACTTGTTTCTAGGTGGGTAATCCGGTGCTGATGATGATGAATAGTCTGGACTGTGACTCCATCGAGAAACTCAATCCCCAAAGACTGACTGGCACTAAAAAGCGATCGAATTAGCGCACGGTTATCAACTTGTCCATCGGCTGGATACCAGTAGCCACCTGCAATTGAGTCATTCAATCCGGCTTGCTGGGCATGGACTGTGGGTGCGGCTAACCAGTCGGCACTTTGCTCCGTCTGAGTATAACGCGGTGCTAAAATCCCACATTGCCAATAACCTGCATCAACATCGGAAATTGACTCAATTTTCTGCACCCAGCTCGGATACAGCTCGCGACTAGCCAAGCACAAATCTAGCATCGATCCAGTGGGGATTTGTTCTGCCTGGGGTGCCAACATGCCCGCTGCGGCATGACCTGCCGCCGCTTTGAAGTCTTTGGACAAAATCGTCACTTTCGCGCCGAGCAGCCGCAATTCGATCGCAGTGGCTAAACCAATCACACCACCACCAATGACGATTATTTCCCTACCAGCTTGCATTGATCGATTCTTGACAATGAGAACATAGTTTACCGCAGATGTCGATCGGATTGCCAGAAACATCGAAACTGGGCAGAAATAATTTCTGTCCGCTTGAATCGAGAGAACTGAATCTGGCTAGAGTCTACACAGCACCCACGAGTAATTCAGTACTTTCAAACACAGGTGTAATCGAGATCGGCGATTCAGATTGCTGTAATGCTGCTGCTAATTTTTCAGATAAGCAAATAATTCGCTGACAGCTCTCAGCGTGCCAAACTTTAAAATCACCATCAATATTACCAGCAATTAACGGCCCCATGAGGTAGCAGTTTTTGTTAGCTCTAAAGTTTTTGTCAATTGCAAATCCGCGATTAGAGTCATTCGGGATACAGATGCCCCGTCGAATCAGATTTTGAATCAAGATTGAATCAGATTTGGTGACATCCTGGAATCCAGCACAGTTGATCACGATCTTAATTGGAGTATCTGATACTGGCAATCTAATATTTTCGCTGTCCTGATATTCACAGTTAGATTTGCCACTGACAGGAGCCGAATATTTGACAAATTTGCCTTTGCGAAACTCTAGTTTCTGTTGGGCGATCAGATGATCGACAACATCTAAGTATTCGCCACCTGCACGCCTTTGCAACTTACCAATATCTACAGAATATCTAATCACAAACTGCTTTTGTTCCGCAGGATTGAGTAGATTCAATGCTTGCATTGTAAATTTGGATATGTCACCATGTATGTCTGAAATATTAATGTTTCGATCAATTGCTGCCGCTACATCTTGCTCAATCGCGCCGAGCATTTGTTTTGCGGTAAACGCTCTGGTTTCAATTAAAGCTAGTAAGTGGTGAGGTGTGTAATTTAGTTCGACAGTTTCTTTACTAATCCGATGGGGGAACGCAGCATTTGGTGAAATTATCACGAACTTATCAATTAGGCTAACTGCTGTCTTTGAGTTATTGATATTATATAGTGCGTCTAACGTACCTGCATTTGAGCCAACCAGCAGAATTTGACGTTCGGACTGGACATCTGCTTGTTGAAGTGACTGGCAAATTCGATCGATATTAAAGTCCAGTGATGGTTCGTACATATTATCGATGTAGCAAACTTCATCTGCTGATGCTTGGGATCGATCTTGTCTAAATGCGACATTTGGCGGACTGCCGATCGCCAGTACTAGTTTTCTAGCGAGGAAAGATCGATGATCTGTCCCAGCCAAATCAACGCGATATAGATCCTCGATATACAAATCTTTGGTAGCTTGAATATCTAGGACATCTGCGGTTACTAGCTCAAATTCGATTAAGCCTTTGATTTTTGCTGTCATTAACAGATGATCGAGACGTTCTTTGATATACAGTCCAAATGCGTAACGGGGAATAAATAAATCATCCCAGCGACCTGCTGCGATGTCTGCTGAATTTGTTTCCAGCCACTTACCTGAAAGCTCTCCTTGATTATATGCTTGGGGATCGAATACTCGATCTCGATTGGCAGTGAGCCACTGGGTGAATTTCTGGCGTTCTAGCTGTTGGGGGATAAATTCATGTAATGGCGAAATTAAGAGAGAATTACGCCCTGATTTCCTACCATAGGGCAGACCCGTCCAAAATTCATCTGATTTTTCAATCACGATAATGCGTACAGGACTTGGCTGCTGACCATTGGCAAGGTTGATTGCTGTGGCTTGCTGTTCCAATCCAGCAATATAGTGGATCAGTGTGTACGCAGATGAAACCCCTGCTCCAACGATCGCCAGATCGTAATATGCTGATTCTGGTAGATCGGGTAAAGTTTTGGCGATAATTGTCAAGCTTGAGTATTCCATGATGATTGTGATATACTTATGATTCATTGATAACTATTAGCAGTAAATATATTTGAAGTGAGCACCGATCTCGACTCATTCAAACCCTCGTCACTGGATATTGCCATGATGAGTATTTTTGCTAAACGTCTTCGACACAGCCGACCTCATCTTCCATCAATGCTTAAGCCTTATCAAATGTATAACTCAAATGCACAGATTGAAATCGGCTAAATCAGTGATTTTAGAATCTGAAAAAGCGAGCTGCATGTGAGGGGCGGTGAAAACTTGAGTGGTTTTATTCGTTCCGGTAAATTTGATAGTTAGTTTTACTTTAGTTGTGATTGGTCTGCATAGGATGACTCCTAGTGGATGTTGTTCGATCTCGATCTTGTGTCGATCGTCATAGCCATAGATACTTTCAAAATGTATGCATCAAAGTCACACAAGTTGAGTAAATCAAGTATAACTGGGCATTTTTATTTCGGCAAGATCTTTGTTGTAATATGGGACTAAAACTGCGGAGTCGTTGGATTAGCACTCACTAGATTGCTGGAGATTTCGCCGTTGTGGGCAGCAGGCTCGATTGGAAAATCCACGAGATCGAGATCCTTCCGAAATTTAATTACTCTGGCTGGATTGCCCACCGCCGTGGCAAAATCGGGAATATCCTTGATCACAACAGCACCCGCACCAATGGTACACCAGCGACCGATCCGAACACTCGGAATGACGATCGCTCCAGCTCCAATATGTGTACCCTCACCAACCTGAACATGACCACATAGGGTTGCATGGGGCGAAATGTGAGCATAGTCGCCAATGATATTATCGTGATCGATACTTGCGGCTGTATTAATTAGGACATGTGCGCCAATTTTTGTACCAGCTTGAATGATTGAGCCGTGCAAGACAACAGTACCAAGACCGATAGTCACTTGCTCAGAAACAATTGCCGTGCGATGAATTGCCGTACCGTAAGTTGCGTCAATTAGTGATACAAGTTCTGCGCGTCGAGCATTGTTGCCAACACTGATAATCAATGGCGCGTCCAAAGTGGGAAAGCCTTCCCCCAATAGGCGGATGCCATCGCGTATTTCCATAATCTTGAATTTTGCCATTGGGGGTCTATCATCAAACATCCCAATCACTGTCGTACCCAGACTGTTGAGAATCTCTGTAATCACTTTGGAGTGTCCGCCAGCTCCATATAGATACATTTGTTTGTGGTCGAAATCTATCATAACGGTAGATAATTAATCGTATTTATTTAGTGCAAATCGTAATTAAAATTAGGGCTAGTAATTTAATTTGACTGTGTTCGATCGGGGTTTAAGCTAACGATTAATTATCGTGTTGAAGCGACTCTAGATCATTAATGCATTTTGAGCAAGATGTAATAACCATGAGAAATCAGCTTGAAAAAGCAATTAATCCAGTTACCAGTTAAAAGTGTATGTATTAACTAGAAGTGTCACTGTCGTTGGCGGAGCCTCTCCTTGGAGAATCGAGACTTAATTGCTTTGTGGGCTATTTAGAGACTACGGCTCAGTTTTATATTTATAGTGAAGTTGCCCAAACGCCAGAAATTGGGTTGTGTTGTGTGCAAATTAGTCCACTTCAGCTCCCTCATCTCAATATTCCCGAAATCATGCAGGAAATGAACAGGATTTGTTCCCAGATTGGGCATTACCTTGGTCATGATTCTGGCGGATTAGAGTCGTGACTTGAGCTAGATGTGGGTAGAAGCGCAAAACAGATAAGATAGCAGCATGGAAATCAAACACAACTCCGAACCAAACTACCCCACTCCCACGATGTTCAACAAAGTCGCTAAATTATTACCCCTGCTGGCACTGATAATTGCTGTTCCATCATTTGCGGCTGGTAACTATCCCAGGCATAATCATGTTCGCGGACAAATTGCTGCTGGCGAAATGGGACGGCGCATGGACGATCTCAATCTAACTCCCGAACAAAAAACTAAAGTAGAGGCACTCCGCGCAGCTACAAAAACGCAGATGGATGCAGTTTTTACACCTGAACAGCGTCAGCAACGGGATCAGATGAAAGCGCAACGCCAAGCTCGCCTAAAAGGTGGGCAGGGTATGAACCTCACCGCCGATCAAAAAACTAAAATCAAAGCGATTCGGGATAATAAAAAAGAGCAATTCAAAGCAATTCTCACACCCGATCAACAAGCGCAAATGGCTCAAGGTGGTGGCTGGGGTAAAGGCAGCAACCTCAACCTTACTCCCGATCAAAAAACCAAAATGGAGCAGCTTAGAGCGTCTGCTAAGACTGAGACGAATGCAGTTCTTACTCCTGCCCAACAGCAGCAAGCAAAGGCACGTCAAGATCTCCGCCAATCAATGAATCTGACCGCAGATCAGAAAGTGAAAATCAAAGCTATTCTGGAATCTAGCGATCGACAATTGGACACAATTCTCACTCCAGAGCAACAGGCTAAACGCAAGGCTGGCAAACAGGGCGGTTGGCAGAAAAAGGGGTAAATTAATTGAGAATTGAGTTAGTAGGGTGGGCGATGCCCACCATCTAGCTTTCAATCGTGATCTATCTTATAAATAATTGCACTTACTTTAGATACTTCTCTAAACAAGTAGATCCATCGATAGTTTTAGATCGGGGAATGTTGGCGAGATAATTAGCTCATTATTTCTAAATTGATGCAGATCGTACTCACCATCAACTAAATAATAAACTGAAATAGTTGGCTGTTTAGGATGTCCGATAAAATTTCGTCCACCCAACCCTAAATAATCCACAATCCAGTATTCTTGAATCCCTAATGCTTGGTAAGCAATCTGTTTAATTGCATAATCATCTTGCCAATTAGTCGAGACAACTTCAATGGCTAATTTGACTGAACTACCCTGAGTAATAATTGATTCTGTGTCCCACCGCTGCTCCTGAGCTAGCAGGTCTTTGTCCAAGACAATCGCATCTGGCTCATATCCAGATTTGCCATCGATCGATTTAACAATAGAATCTCTTGGAATGAAATAGTGTGAATCCAATCGGTTAATTTCTGGATACAACTTACTTGATATCTCACCAGCTATTTCTGAATGCTTTCCAGGTGGTTTTGGCAGTTTCAGAATTTCTCCATCTCTGAGTTCGTAGCGAAATTCCGATCGCTCTGGCAAGCAAGCGATAAAATCATCAAAGCTAATTGTTTTAGATTCTGCTAAGTAGCTAGGTGGAATTAAATATAAAACGATCAAGAGTGTAGTTGTATCGATCGCCACGAGCCTTCATTCCGTTCATCACGGCGACAGCCAAGTCATACTGATTGTCAAATATTCGTCCAGTCAACTCATGATTTTTG
>JANNDL010000188.1:0-20200 GCA_031387665.1 Chamaesiphon sp. OTE_75_metabat_95
TTTAATCACAGTTCAGACGACATATTCTGTGGACATCACCCCAATACGCTGATATCCCCACGCTACATTTTGGGCATACTTACTAGATAATCTAGTGAGCTATGGACTGATGCGGCGCAAAAATTTAATCTCTCCAGAAAAGCCTGCACAAGATCTGGTCGAGTATCGATTTAGATTATTGTTTTTACCATATCTTTCATATGCTATATCAATTGCTATTTTAGGTGGATTTATTGCTGGAATATTTTTTTGTCTAGTAGAACCAATAGACAAGGCTATTCTAATTTCTATTATTTGTCTATCTGCTCTGATATTAGCAGAAGTACTATTCGCATTCTTAATGTCAAAAGTAGCTAGTATTAACTTTGTGCTGGAAGGAAAATTTCGATACGATCTTTCCTCACAAAGTCTTCGTGTAAATTTGCAAGAAATTATTCTAATCAAGCCTTATAAGATAGTTGGAATTAGATGTTTAAGTATTAAAACAACAGATGGCAAGAAAATACAGTTCTCACCCCGTTTTTATGAAACAGCTAAAATACTCGATCGAGTCCGCGAGCTAGCAGGAGAAGATCACATCTTAGTTCGGGCACTAGAAAAAGAACTATCTCGCCCACGTCACGAACTTACAAAATTATGGGTGGGTGTAATTGGATCGATCGCATTGACCATAAGTATCTATCTAATTGGTGGGAATATGTATGCCGCAGAGCGGGAAAAACCATTAGAACAATCGATCGCTAGTTATGTCCGTCAACATCCCAAAACTGCACCGAATCAATCTGCGATCGATCTACAAGCTTTGATGACTAAATTAGGACTATCTGTAGAGGCATTTGGTGACGGTACAGATGCAAAGGTCAAGCCAGATAAGACTGCAATTGCTGAATGGAAAGCGATCCAAAATATCTTAGATGAATACTCACTCAAACAATTAAATAAAACTGATAGCTCGATTGAAGCATTGCCCAATAAATTGTCTAGTTATCTTAAAACTCATCAAACTGATATTCAAGCTATCAAAACTCAATTGATCGATAATCCTATCCCTGAATGGGGTTCTGACTCAGGCTGGGTCGAGAAGAGCGATCCAAAAGCTGGAGATAGTTTCCTTCGATCGAATCCCGTAAATTATTTTAGCATCGCTAATATCGAGCATGTAATAATTATTAATATTCTTGACAAACTCCAGACACCTAATCCTATTATTTCTAGCGATCTAGCTGCTCTTGAAAAAATGCAGCAATCTCTTCAAACACAACGTTCTCTGCTTGGACAGCTAGTTAGTCGAATTGGAGAGCATAGAATCTCAAAACTAGTCAGAAAATTAGATACACTACCTGCTGAATGGGGTGAAAATTTATTCAATCGAGACCGTCATCAGAAGATGTATAGTGCAATCTCGAATGACTCAATGATTACTATTCGACTGATGCAATCTTCAGAAATTTTCAGCCAGCTATTAAATGAGTTCAATAATCCATTACGATTTGTTCCAGTATATACTTATTTAGCACGTCCCCGTGTCCGATTAGCAGCAGTCGAATTCGATCGCGAAGTCAATAAAGGTCTAGCATATTGGAGCAAGCAAAATATTTGCCGCACGGATGGAAAAAGTGGTGTGAAATCGGTAGAAGTAGCAGGTTTAGAAGATTATCGAGATTTATCTATTGCTGCACCACTAGATCTGGCTATTCAATATCCTAAGGTGTCAAGATCAGACTTGTTCTGGGAATTAACGACGAGTATTAGGCAGGTAAAAGCTAAGTTAGCATCAGGAGGAAATATTGACTTAGTAGCTGAAGAGTTTAAGCTACCTTCAAAAGTTTGTCCTGGTGAACAGTGGACAGCTACGGCGACTAATGGAGCTGTAGAAATAGCTTTTAGTCATCCACCTGATTGGAAAGTTTTGAATACAACTAATTCTGCTTATATTGAGCCATTGACCTATAAAATCAAACCACTCGATCGCAGTTAAGAATTAAGTTTCGACAGATAGCGTTTTCAATCCGACAATATCGCCAGTTGGGGTTTTGCCGATGATGTAGATATCGATTTCAACTTCACCAACGCGGAAAACTTGAACTTCGGCTAGATTATTGTTAATTGAATCCAATAGATTTGTATATCGATCGACTAAATCTAATTCAGCCTGCTCATACCAATCTTCGCTCGTCAGCACAGGCTCGAATAGATCTATCAGAGGGATAGATTCGATCGCCAGATCGGTATCATAGATATTGCTAAATAATTCACTGGGAGTTAGATCTACGCCTAGTTCCCACGAGACTATTTCAAAGGGGTAGTCGGATTCACTCGACCAGAGCAGATCCGTGGTAGCTTGTTTGAGTCGATCGATGATTTCGGCGGTTGTCACGATCTCGGTGCGGTCACTTTTTGCAATAGATTCAGGCGTAGGATTGTCCATCGGTAGCAATCTAGGTGGATTTGTGGGAATAATAATTTTATCAAAGCATCTACTAAATTAAGCATATGTCCGAACTTGATGTTAATTTACCCAGCACCCGCCAAACTCAAGGGTTAATCAAAGACAAGATCGAAGTATCAATCAAATTAATCACTGGGGATGTCTTTGCAGGGAGAATTGTCTGGCAAGATCCTGAATGCTTATTTTTTGCCGATGCCAATGATAAGAAAACATTGATTTCTCGTCGCGCGATCGCTTATATTCAGCCGCAGTAGGAGCGTGGGGGACTGGGGCAGAGGGGCATGGGAGGCTGACTGGGAGATAGAGAAATAATTTATCCTAAATTCTCACTTCGGCTACGCTCACTGAGCGGAGCCGAAGTGAGCGGAGCCGTTCGCGAAGCGTTTGCCTTCGCAAAAGTGAAAACCTAAAGCCTAATCTACAACCGATTCTGCTATGGGTACTGCCAGCCCTGGCATGGCAATCTCACCCCTGGTTAGTTGCTCAAAGACGGTTTGTTCGTCCACAGAGCCAACAACTAGACAACTATCGCCCAATTGAAACGCAGTACCACCATTGGGATAGTTAATTTGGCTACCATCTTCCCGCTGAATGGCAACGATTGTAGCTCCGCTCAAGGGGCGAATACTAGCACTGGCGATCGAATTACCCAGTAGTGGCGAGGTGAGTGATAATCGATGCCACCGTCGATTCATCCCCAATGTTGCTGCCTGAATATCCTGATCCATTTCGCCGAGTGCGCCTTCAGGTCGTAGTTTCATGTAATGAGAGTTACGAATGGTTTTGACTTGGCGTTGGATCTGGATCGTTGGTAAACCAATTTTGACGAGCAGATGGGATGCCATTTCCAAGCTGGCTTCAAATTCTGGCTGAACGACTTCACTCCCACCGAGTTGATAGAGTAATTCAATATCTTTATACTGATTTGCCCGCACGACGATATCCAGTTCCGGTGAGATTTCCAGGGCATGTTTAAGGCAGAGGCGGGTACTCATCGCGTCAGGAAGGGCGATCACCATCGCTCTAGCTCGATCGAGTCCAGCTCTAGTCAGGACGGGGATACTGACTGCATTACCGTAGATATACGGAATATCAGCATCGCGCAATTTCTGGATTGCTGCTTCTGACTGATCTACCACCACTACGGGAATATTTTGTTCGGCGAGGAGTGTTACCAAATTCTGTCCAGTGCGCCCATAGCCGCAAATCACAATTGGCGGTTCGAGTGGTACATGTTCGGTGATTTCCTTGGGTGGTTCTCCAGGCTTGAACCATCGATCGAGTGCTGGGACTGTCTCAATCCAGTTAAATAAACTCGGAATCAATCTCAGTACAAATGGTGTCACTACTAGCGTTACGGCTGTTGTGCCTAATAGTAGTAAATACACTCGCTTAGACACCAAGCCCAAATTGCGTCCTTCACTAGCTAGCACGAACGAAAATTCGCCGATTTGCGCCAATCCCAATCCAGCAATCAATGCCGTCTGAAGTGGGTAGCCAAATAACTTAACTAATGGCGTAATAATTAAGAATTTCCCGACAAAGACGATCGAGACTAGCCCCAAAATCAGATCGAGATTGTTCCACAGAAATAATGGGTCGATCAGCATCCCGATCGCTGCAAAGAACAACGCTGCAAACACGTCCCTAATCGGCTCCACATAGGCTAACGTCTGGTCAGCGTACTCGACTTCAGAAATCATCAAACCAGCGACGAACGCGCCCATTTCGATCGATAGTCCCAGTTTTTCGGTGACGAGGGCAATGCCCAGGCACAGAGTCACAATTCCCAGTAGAAATAATTCCCTACTCTCAGTACTAGCCAGCAGTCGCAGCAATCGCGGCACAATGAAAATCCCGATCATCATGGCGACGATCGCAAATAGACCAATTTTCAGGGCAGCTTGAACCACTGCCAGTCCAATTTCCTCGGCTGGTCGATCGAGTGCTGGCAATACTGCTAGCATAAAGCCCAAGGCTAAATCCTGAACTACCAAAATCCCCAGCATTACTTGTCCGTGGGAAGTTGCCGTCTCATTTGCCTCCATCAATGATTTTAAAACCACTGCCGTTGAAGACAGGGATAAGATCGCCCCCAAAAATACGCCCTGTTGGGGGGTTGTCACCCAGCCCACGCTAATCGAAATGATCGTCGTGATCAAAATAGTCAGCACAATCTGGAGTCCACCACCACCCAAGCTGATTTTCTGGACTTTCTTGAGTTCGGAAAATGAGAATTCTACCCCCAAGGCAAACAATAGAAAAGCTGCGCCAAATTGTGCTAGGGTTTCAACTTGGACTAGCTCCTTGATCAGTCCTAGTCCTGTGGGGCCAACGATGACACCGCCAACGAGATAGCCGAGTAGCGGTGGTAGCCCAGCCAACCCTGCCGCAACTCCACCCACAGCCGCCGCTGCCAGAATGGATACCAAATCTATAATCAGACGGAAATCTTCTAACACTAGATTTTTATAATTATGAGAGTTTTAAAAAATTAAATTAACGTAACTTAACTTACTAGGATACCGATTTTTCTGGATCTATGGGAACAGTAAAGTTGCTGGTTGGTACTTAATGACTGGGGTGCTGCGGAGATCTACCCACCCGCACTATAAATGGTGCTGCTCTGACGGGCACCCCTCCCAAGCTACCGTGTATACACAAGTCCAGGTGGAAGCGAGAACCCTAGAAATCCCCCTGTCTTGTCGGTTTTTTATTCTGGGGGAACCCCAGAATAAAACCGCCGCTAAATCCCCCTTGAAAAGGGGGACTAAGACCGGATCTTAGCCCCCTTTTTAAGGGGGTTTGGGGGATTTAGATCTAAGAACGAAGTCTAGCCGACTTGTGTATATACGGTAGCCTCCCAAGAGGGGATTTTCATCCTATTTCTACCCCAAATCCCGATCGAATCCCTGAATTATGAAAGCAGCAAAATTAGTTTTATTCCGTAATTGGCAGTACACCTTGCTTGGTGGTATCGTCCTGACGATCGTACTGTGGTCGGCGATCAAAGTACCTGGAATGGCTTTGAGTGCCAGATTTGCACCTGCAAATCCCCGTCTGGGGGAAACACTGGTAGTCAACATTGCCGCTACCCCAGGTAAAACGACTTCACCTATGATTAGAGTTGGTGGTAAAACTTATCCAGCATTTAAAGTTGGTGTCGATCGATTTCGGGCAATGATTCCAACTACTCCACTAGAACAACCAGGCGATCGAATCGTAACGATCGCCAGCCCTCCTGATACGACTACACTGAGAATACCTGTAGCCGATCGTCAGTTCAAAACCCAGCGGATCAACTTTTCTGGCGGTAAAGCTGGCATCGAAGCAACAGAGATGGAACTTAGACAGGTAGCCGCTTTTAAAGCTATTGTTAGCCCTGAAAAATTTTGGGACGGTAATTTCATCGCCCCAAATGATGGTAGAACTAGCTCTCCATTTGGTGTGCGCCGTTATTACAATGGCGAACTGGCTATGGACTATTACCATCGCGGCTTAGACTATGCTGGTGGCTATGGTTCGGCGGTTGTGGCTCCAGCAGCAGGTAGAGTGGTACTAGTTGGCTATGAGAAAAAAGGCTTCCGCGTACATGGTAATGTCGTAGGAGTCGATCATGGGCAAGGCGTAGTCAGTATCTTTATGCACCTGAGCAAAATCGCTGTCGAAGAAGGCGAAATGCTCGATCCAGGCGATCGAATTGGCTCCATCGGTTCCACCGGAGCATCCACTGGACCCCATCTCCACTGGGGCTTATACGTCAACGCCGTTTCAGTCGATCCCGTTCAGTGGAGAATGAATTCGATCGATTAGTGGTTTAGTGGTTTAGTGGTTTAGTGGTTTAGTTGCTAGCAATAACACTCAGTCTCCCCACACCTCCCACACTTCCCACACTCCCCATCACCCCGCAATCCAACACCAGATGTTACTAACCCCAATCCCAAGGGCATAATAAATACAAATAGTGGCTTAACTAACGAAAGTGTTGGTACTTTAGCTACCCAGGATTATTATTAACAGTTTCCATAATGATGAATATACAAGCGATCGTAGAACATGCTTTGGACGAGGGCTATCTTACGCCTGCGATGGAAGCAGAAGTAGGGCGAATTTGTGATAGTGCGGCAGAGCTGTCGGTAGAAGAGTACATGGCACTCGACCATTTGATGGGTGCGCTATTGGCAGGGGAAATCGTCACAGTTCCGCGCAAACAATTTATCAATGTGATGGAAGAACTGGTAATCACCGAAACGATCAGTCAAATCACCGCAATCGAAGTTGACTCAGATATTCAATTAGATGTCGGGGATGTTGCGGCTTACGCGCTCAACCGTCTCCCACCTCTGTATGCAACCACCGAAGAAGGTGCCAGCTACCAAAGAGATCGTGCTCAGAAAGAACTGAAAGATGTGATTGCCAAACAAGTTCAATCGGCAATTTCCCAAAACATGGATCGCCCCGAATTCTTCCCCGAACGTCAAGCCCTCACCAAGCCTGGTGGCGAAGAAGTTGTCAAACAAGTTAGCAGTCTGCTGCAAGCTTATGCACCCCAATTTGAATCCAAACATCACCCTGTAGGAGCTATCGATTAGATCCCAATTATTGCTTTGATGAAATGTCCTAATTGTCAGTCCACCAAGCTGCGGAAACATGGATTTTATCGTGGGAAACAACGGTATCAATGTAAAGATTGTGCCCGTCAATTTGTGGAAACTCACGATCCAAATCTCCATCAACAAACTAGTACTGGAGTAGAGGACAGGATCGATCGATACATCACCTCGATCTCTACTCCGGCTAGTGATTTGCTCGTCAATTTGCAGCAAGCTACGGCGCAATACCCACTCTCCCAAATGCAGCCGACACTAATACAGGCACAATTGATTGCCCTTTTGGTGGAATCAATGGGAGCTAGCCGAGTATTAGAGCTGGGGATTTTTAATAGCTATTCTACGTTAGCAATAGCTTTAGCATTACCGATTTCTGGAAAAATTATTAGCTGTGGAGTCGCGGGCAAACATCTTGATATTGCTCAGACACATTGGCATCAAGCTGGAGCCGAAGCTAGAATAGATTTACAGATTGGTAGTGGCTTGGAGTTGCTCGATAGATTAGCGAGTAGCCATCCAATCGAATATTTTGACCTAATTATCATCTCTGGACTCAAGCACCAATATTCACTTTATTATCAACGGGCGATCGAGTTATTACGCCCTCAAGGATTGCTCATCACAACTGATGTCCTCTGGCAAGGAAAGGTGCTCAATCCAGCTACTTATAACGACGATTTTACGCAAGGAATAGATTTTTTCAATCGCGAACTAGCCGCCGATCCACGAGTAACCGTTTCAGTATTGCCAATCGGGGATGGAATATCGATCGCCACTAAACTTAGTACCCATTTGCCGCTAGAAAATCGGGTGTAATCAGCTCGTGTTGTCTGGAATTAGGATGTTGCGGTGACATCAATTTTTCGACGTATTTTCCCAAAATATCTGCTTCCAAATTTACCCAAGTATCGGGCTGAAGCTGAGATAAATTAGTTTCTGCGTATGTATGCGGAATAACTGCGACAGTAAACCATTTTCCCGCCGGATCGCAATTGGCGATCGTCAAACTGATCCCATTCACTGCGATACTACCTTTAGAAACTAGGTAACGGCTGAGATAACTTGACCATTGTTCAGTCATCGACTGCGGTGCCCCAAACTTTAGCTCCCAAGAAGTAGCTGTCGCCTTTGCCGAGATCAATCTCCCAATCCCGTCAATATGTCCGGTGACGAAATGACCGCCAATCTTGCCACCGACACGGAGAGATGTCTCTAAATTTACCACCGTAGAAGTGCGATTTTTTTGCCCGATCGTTGTACGATCTAAAGTCTCAGGAGAAACAGTAGCGATAAATCCCTGTGGTAATATTTGTTCTACTGTCAAACACGCACCATCTACCGCTACACTATCACCAATAGCTAAATCAGCTAGGAGTGTCTCTGCACCTGAATAACTGCATAGTATTTCCAGCCTGTCCTCAGTCAAAAGGCGCAAATTTCCCAGCGATTGGACTAGTCCTGTAAACATCTTTTTTCAGTCAAAGTACTATTATCGATCGAGTATTTCATGAGCCATCCTTGATACATAGCCGCCCAAATCATTCAGGCTTTAAGGTTGTTAGACTAACATCATTAAGATTTCAACTTTTATTCTAAATTTTAACGCTCTCAGTTCTCCATCACTAAATAACGACAAAGGAAGCAACATGATCGAAATGAAAGTAGCAGGGATTGCATTAGACGCTGTATCTCGCAGTCCAATCATATTACTCAAAGACGCTGCCGATCGACGTGCTTTGCCAATTTATATCAGTCAGGAGCAAGCCAAGGCAATTGTAAACGCCCTAGAACGCCAAACACCCCCTAGACCATTTACCCACGATTTACTAGTCAATATTTTTGATAGTTGCGATATCAAGGTCGATCGCATTACGATCAACTCGTTGCAAGATAATACTTTCTACGCTTCGATCGTGATCAACAATAACGGTGTACTCAAAGAAATCGATGCTCGTCCTAGTGATGCAATTGCGATTGCGATTCGGACTAAGGCACCGATTTGGGTGATCGAGGAAGTCATTGCTGATGCGTCCATTCCAGTTGACAGAGATGCCGATGAGCAAGAACGTCAAGCCTTCCGCAGTTTCGTCTCCAATCTCCGTCCTGACGATCTGATTCGGAACGGTGGATACGCGAGTTAGGCTTTAGGTTTTCACTTCGGCTCCGCTCAGTGAGCGTATATCTGTAGGTTGGGTTGAAGAATGAAACCCAACAAACCCAACCAGAGCCGTAGGGTGGGCACTGCCCACCATCTGGGTTTTCGCTAATTTCTAGCCATTAAACCAACGCTGGAACGGGCATACTCAAGTGCGGATACAGTGGGAAACCTTCACAGAGATTGGCGATGCGACGGATACAGTCTTTGGCGACAGTATCATCTTCGGGACTCAAGAGTCGATCGGCGATGATATTGGCAATCTCGGTAAATTCAGTCGTACCCATGCCGCGAGTAGTCATCGCAGGCGCACCGAGGCGTAAACCACTAGTGACGAATGGCGATTCTGGGTCGAATGGTACGGTATTTTTATTCGCAGTGATATTTACACCACTAACTAATAAATCAGCTACTTTACCAGTCATCCCGATCGACCTCAAGTCAACCAACATCAAGTGATTGTCAGTCCCACCAGAAACGATTTTAAAGCCACGCTGTTGGAGTTGGGCTGCCATCGCTTGAGCATTGGCAATTACGTTGCCGCAATAGGTCTTAAAGGCGGGCTGAAGAGCTTCACCGAAGGCAACTGCTTTACCAGCAATTACATGTTCCAATGGGCCACCCTGAGTGCCAGGGAAGACAGCTTTATCAAATTTTTTGCCGAGTTCAGCATCGCGGGTCATAATCAAGCCACCACGAGGCCCTCTGAGGGTTTTGTGGGTAGTGGTTGTAACTACGTCACAGTATGGAATTGGGCTAGGGTGATGTCCGGTAGCAACTAATCCGGCGATGTGCGCGATGTCTGCCATCAATAACGCACCAACTTCATCAGCGATCTCGCGGAATTTAGCAAAATCGATCGTCCGTGAATAGGCAGAATAACCGCAGATCAGCATTTTTGGCTTGTGCTGTTTCGCCAAGTCCCGAATTTGGTCGAAATCTAACTGCTCGGTTTCTTTACTAACACCATAGTAATGCGGCTCAAACCATTTACCAGAAACACTCACAGGGCAACCGTGGGTGAGATGTCCGCCGTGGGATAAGTCCATCCCCATGATTTTGTCGCCAGGGTTGAGCAGCGCGAGAAAAACAGCAAAGTTAGCTTGTGCGCCGGAGTGAGGCTGTACGTTAGCAGCCTCTGCACCAAATAACTTTTTAACTCGATCGATTGCAATTTGTTCGATCTCATCGACAAATTCACACCCACCATAGTACCGCTTGCTAGGCAAGCCTTCAGCATATTTGTTGGTGAGAATCGAACCCTGAGCCGCCATTACCGCCGCAGACGTGAAGTTCTCACTGGCAATCAATTCCAGGTGCGTCCGTTGACGACCCAGCTCAGAACTGATTAAACTGGCGATCGCGGAATCTGTTTCTGCTAAAAATTCTAAGTTAGTTTTTGTCATTGCTAGTCTAGTAAAAATAGGTCAGGGGTTGCTGAATCGGTACTGTGTCCCAGAGTCTCTATCATAACTAGAAGTTGGGATAGAGGGAATAGTAATCGTAGGGTGCGTTACTGCGAGAGCATAACGCACCAACTGCTGCTGCTTGTGGGATAGGGCGGGTTCGTTTTGATATTGTCAGTATAAGCAGTGATTTTTAGCATAAACCCGCCCCTACAGATCCATTCACCTTCTAATTAAACTGCTGACTCAAAGCCACTGGATTGTGGACGGTAATTTTTTTCTTGTCGATCGAGATTACCTGATTTTCTTCATCGCGTAAGTCACCGAGTAACCTAGTCACCGTCACGCGAGTAGAGCCAATTGCTTCAGCGATCGCTTGATGTGATAGTTTGAGATCGATCGTGATGCCATTGCCGTTGGGGACACCAAAATCGCGGCAGAGAATCAGTAGGAAACTAGCCAGCCTCGAACCCATATCGCGATGAGCTAGAGTCTCGATCATCATTTCGGTTTGGAGAATCCGTGAAGATAAACCTCGGAGCATAATCCAGGATAGTTCGGGATTTTCCTTGAGAGCTTTCTCAAACTGCTCGATCGAGACTGACAATAACTCTACCGTGGTAAAGGCAACCGCATGGTAAAAGCGATCTGACTTATTCCCCGTGATCAGAGATAGCACCCCAAACACGCTATTTTCCCGCAGCAAGGCCACCGTAATCTCTTCGCCTGCTTCGTAGACGCGAGACAGCTTTACGGCACCTTTGGTGAGGAAATAGACCCGTTCGGCTGGATCGCCTGGAAAGAAGATAGTTTTATTGCGCTCAAATGTCTCAACTACTGGTGGGAAGACTCCTCCAGCCATTTCCTGAAAAACACTTGCGATCGGTTTATCCTGCATGATGGTCATCTCAACTTTACGCTCACTTGAAATAATTGGACTGACAATTTCAGATTTGATGACCAGACTTTATTTAACGGTATTACACAATACTTAATCTGACTTGCCAATAGTTTTTTGTATCAGGAGATACCAATGGAGGGAGCTGGGAGTTGGGAGTGCTGACGGATGTTTGTTCACCGTCCACCATTCACCCTCTACCCCCTAACCTGATATCATGAGCCGTGCGAGTTAAGATGGAGTAATAGTCACCTTTGTTAAATTTAAGCGGAAAAAACGCATTAGTCACTGGCATCGCCAATAATCGATCGATTGCCTGGGGAATTGCTCAACAGCTTCACGCGGCTGGAGCCAATATCGGGATTACCTATCTACCCGACGAGCGGGGGAAGATGGAGCGTAAGGTTGAAGAGTTAGTCGCGCCCTTAAATCCCAGCATTTACCTTCCACTGAATGTTCAAGATGATGAGCAAATCGATAAAACTTTTGCTGAAGTTGGCGAGAAATGGGGACGAGTAGATATTCTGATTCACTGTCTCGCTTTTGCGAATAAGGAAGATCTCTCTGGCGATTTTAGTAAGACTTCCCGTGCTGGTTTTGCCCAAGCGATGGATATCAGTGCTTATTCACTAATTCGGCTGGCGGGTGCTGCTAAACCGCTGATGACAGAGGGCGGCAGTATCGTCACCCTCACTTATCTGGGTGGTGTCAAAGTGATTCCAAACTATAACGTGATGGGGATTGCTAAAGCTGGTTTAGAAATGAATGTTCGCTATCTTGCTTCAGAATTTGGTGCTCAAAATGTCCGCGTCAATGCGATTTCCGCAGGGCCGATTCGGACGCTAGCATCTTCAGCAGTGGGTGGTATTTTGGATATGATTCACCACGTTGAAGATGTGGCTCCACTCAAACGAACAGTTACTCAAACTGAAGTTGGGAATGCCGCTGCGTTCTTGGCTAGCGATCTGGCGAGTGGAATTACGGGGCAGATTATCTATGTAGATGCTGGTTACGAAACGATTGGAATGTAATTCAGATAGTTGATAATTGATAGTTGATAATTGATAGCTCAATAGTTAGTGGTTTCGCCATCGATTTGTAGGTTGGGTTGAAGAATGTTAGCGGAAGCCCGCTCCCTTAGGAGACAACCCAACACACCCAACTATCAACTATTTACTTTTCCTTCAATTTAGTAACTTTGAGCTTGAACTCGCCACTGCTGGTTTCACCAAAGCCTTGAACGCGGATGATGTAGCTACCAGCATTTTTGATTCTCGTAAATAGCAACGAATTACTACTGCCATCTGCACCATCATCATTTTTACCAATATTTTTACCCTCGGCATTGAGTAAAATCACAACGGTATCAAAGACTTCTGAAGTTAGATCGATCGCGATGTTTTCTCCAGCAGCTAATTTGATGGCATAATCTCTAGCAAAACCACCATCTCCAGTGGGAATATCTCGATCGGATAAAGTATCTTTTACTTCACCACTTACTGGCAATTGAATTGGTGCATAGACAGCAAAAGACTTGTCAAACTTTGACGGAGGGTCGATTGCCGTGCGGGGCTTGGCACTGACACGATCGATCGAAATAAGATGAGCTATGACTAAAATCGACAATAGCAAGTAGTTGCAGCAGATTTTGTGCATGATTAGATTCGATCGATTGCTATTTAGAACTGGGTTGCTGAGGCTGATAAATAAAGGTATGGATGAGCAAGCAAATAATGCCTAGATTAATCGATATATCTGCCCAGTTGAAGATCGCAAAATTGATGATTCGTAGATCGATAAAATCAACAACAGAACCATCAAAAAATAATCGATCGATCCCATTGCCCACAGCACCTGCTAAAATCAACCCGAATCCTAACTGTTCCCAAACATTGCTAAAAGTCTTAAAAATAGCGATCGCAATCAAAATTAGACTCACGATTAGAGACAGCCACCGGAGCAGTGGATTTCCCTCCAGGATACTAAAGGCTGCACCATGATTGCGGATGTAAGTAAAGTGAAAGATATTTGGAATAATCGCAATAGAAGTTCTCTCGACTCTAAGTGTTTCGACAATTGCCCGCTTACTAAGAATATCAATCGTGATATTGACGATCGCGGCTAGCCAAAAATAATAATTTCTAATCTTCATGAATTGAATCTTTAATAAAACATAACTCGTCGCAACACAAAAGCGATCGATGTCGCTGCACAAGCTAATAGCAGTTGACTAAATAATGGGTAAATAGAATAACTAACGATCGAATCTAACAGATTAAAATTACCGGACTGTTGCAAGCTGATTATTTTAAAACCAATTAAATAAATGATTCCGAAAAAATGAATCGTAAACAGCCCACATAGACAACTAAGTCCTAAATACTCTAGCTGAGGTTTTGGTGTCGGCTTGATGCTGCTACTAGCCATAACTTCTTTTACTACAGTCTGCTTGAAAGCAAGTTGCCCACAAACCCAAGCCCCAGGAATAAATGCGAGTAAATAACCAAAAGCAGGCTTCTGAAGATATTCAATCCCACCACCATCATTGAAGATCTTTAGACCAATTAGTCCTAGTAACACATAAGTGATTTGAGCTAATACTCCCGCAGTTCTACCTCCCAAACAACTCACCAATAATACTGCCCCAACTTGACACTTAAATCCCAAGGGATATGCAGTAATTCCCTGATTGAACCACTGTACTGGAGAACTGATCGCATAAGCAGGAACGAAGTTTGCGCCGATTGTCAGAAATAAACCAACAATCGTCCACATTAAAATGTAGGGACGAGAAATTCTAGTCATGTGATAGGGGTTAGGCTTTAGGCTTTAGAAATTAGGCTTCAGGCTAGGTTTATTGATTGAGATCGAATCTTCTAATTAGCAATAGTCAAACACATTTTGTGTTCGATCGATCTACTTCTCGTCAACTCCTAAAGCCTAACACCTAACCCCTAAAGCACAATTCACGCTAGGATGGACTGTATTTGGAATTTTAAATTTTTACATTACAAACTATGTTAAAACGTCTATGGTCGCAGTTATTTGCTCTAGTACTGGTGGTTGTTGTCGGCTTGGCTGGCTGTTCCGCTAGCTCTGGTGGACTAGTCGGAAATTACCGCCAGGATGTGATGACTGTCGTTAATAGTATGAAGGCTGTGCTGGAGTTGCCCGATGACTCGCCAGACAAGCCTGCGGCTCAAGCTCTAGCACGAGTAAATATTAATGATTTTTCTTCTCGCTACCGCCAAGATCCAGCTCTGACTAAACTTAGCTCTTTTACTAGTATGCGGACTGCCCTAAATTCCCTGGCAGCTCACTATGCAGCTTATCCAAACCGCCCCTTGCCAGAAAAACTCAGAACTAGCCTCACCCAAAAGTTCAAGCAAATTGAATTAGCACTACAGCGCAACGCTTAGACTAGGCTTTAGGCTTTAGGTTTTAGGCTTTAGGTTTTAGGCTTTAGGTTTTCAGTTCGACTACGCTCACTGAGCCGAGCCGAAGTGAGCCGAGCCGAACTGAACGGAGCCGAAGTGAGGCTTTAAGCTTTAGTTCATGGAACTTTGGGCGCAAATTATCTGTCCAAGCCAAAAGAGTTGAAGGAGAAGTCGATCTGGAGATTGGCTTCTCCTTTATACTAAAAGGCTGAACATCTACCTGCGACCTTCGATCGATACTATCTATGGATTGTAAGCTACACCCACATTTTCCTACCTTACTATCGATATCGAATCATCATAGGTGGCATCAAAAATTATTAGTCGGGACATTTTCGCTCACTACCCTATTTGGACAAGCCTACTACGCTCCAGCTAGCACCGCTCAGTCCGCAGATTATTGTCAAATTCCTCTCGCCGAAGCCAACGCCAAAAATGCGCTGCGAGTATCAGCTCAAAAAGGCGATAAAGCGAGTCAGAGTAAATACAGCGAGATTGTCAAAAAGCACGTTAGTTTCGTTCAGCAGTGTCGGCAAAAGAGCTGGCTCAAAAATCAGGCAATCTGGGTAAGATTATATCCTTGTGATACTAAACCTGGAGCCTTGGAAGAAATCTTCGATCGCATGGTCAATAAAGGCTACAACCAAGTCTATGTTGCCACATTCTACGGCAAAGCCTTGTTACCGCGCACGGAAAACACCACTGCCTGGAACTCAGTCCTCACCCAACGCGGCACTGAAAAAACCGATCTCCTAGCTGACTCTATCCAAAAAGGGCGCGAGCGGGGAATGAAAGTCTATGCCTGGATGTACAGCCTCAATTTTGGACCAGGATATGGTGCCACTCCAGAAGGACAGTCTGCTGTGGGGATTAATGGTAGGGGTGAAACTACCTTATTTGCTGGTGAAGAAGGTTTCCAAAAATCAACAGATGGCGATGCTGGCTCTGTTTTATTTGTCGATCCTTACAGCGACAAAGCCCGCACTGATTACGAGAAGCTAGTGCGCGAGGTTGTCCGTCGTCGTCCCGATGGCGTGCTGTTCGATTATATTCGGTTTCCACGAGGACAAGGTGCTCAATCGATCGCCAGTCAGGTCAAAGATCTATGGATTTATAGCGATGAATCTAGACAAACTCTCGCCGCCCTAGCTCAAAATAGCAAAGGTACGGACTTGATCGATCGATTTCTCAACAAAGGCACGATCACGATTAATGACCTCAAGGAGGTGGACAAACTCTATCCCGATGAGGTTTCACCCTTGTGGCAAGGTCGCACCCCCATGGAGAGCGAAAGCACCATGTCCTATGAGGATAAATTCCCCTGGATTGAGTGGGATTTGTGGCAACTTACCCTTTCCCATGCCAGCGATGGTGTAGTTAAGTTCTTACAAAAAGCTGTCGCACCTGTGGAGCAACAGCGGATCAAGTCCGGTTCAGTATTTTTTCCTGAGGCAAATCAGCCCGTGGGTAGAAGAGGCTATGATTCACGGTTGCAGCCGTGGGATCGATTCCAGACTGGCGAGTGGCATCCGATGGCTTATGCGACTTGCAATCGTGGTGATTGCATTGCCGAGCAGGTAAAGCGGGTGGTCAGCTTTGCCCCACCCAATATTAATGTGGTGCCTGCACTAGCCGGAAACTGGAACAAGCCCGTCGAAGGTCGTCCGTCCCTGGAAGTGCAGATGGACGCTATTCACCGTACCTCACCCCAGATTAATTCAATTAGTCACTTTGCTTTCTCTTGGCAGGAACCTGAGCTAGATTATTTTCGGAGTTCTTGTCAGTTGAAGTAGGTGTTCGTTCATCACCCACCCGCTACTAAAGTGCGGGCTAGCGGCTCAAGTCCACTTCAGTGGACTATTAGATTCTTTAGTCCACTTCACTTCGTGACGCTACGCGAACAGTGGACTTGAGCTAGTAGCCTGGGGATTCATCCCCAGGTGGTGCATTGCGGAGCTAGGAATGACTGCATGGAGACCTCTGACGTTACTCAATTATCCCGTCCAGTGGCAATTACAGCCACCCCACAGACATTCACCCCGATCGATCTTATCACCGCCGCTGCCGATCGAACAGTTGCACCAGTAGTGTAAATATCATCAATTAATAATACTGTATCGCCAGACTTTAGCCGCGAATTTACTAGCATAAATGCACCCGCAACATTCTCCTGACGGGCTGATTTTGATAGTCCAAATTGAGCAACAGTCGATCGAGTTCGCTGGAGACTCAAATCTAATTTTGCACCTGTCACCTGACAAAATTCTCGCGCAATTAGTTCAGCCTGATTAAAGCCTCTGCTAGCTAATTTATCAGGGTGGAGTGGAATCGGGATGACAATTAATTTAGCTGATAACTCTTTTGGAGTATGCTTTTGCCAACTAGCTGCCAACCATTCACCGTAGAGATTGCCGATCGATTGATTGCCATCATACTTTAATTTACCGATCGATTGTTTGACCGATCCTTCATACTTGCCCCAGGCAAATAATGGTAAATCTCCTTGCCAATATCGATCGGGTTGAAGTAGCTGACAATCTTGAATTTGGCGATGGCAATACTTACAGAAAACAGCTTGTGCGGATCGATCGCACATCGGACAATTTGGCTTGAGAAAGAGGTTTAATGCTCGATCTAATAACGGTTGCCAAATCATTCTCTGTCGCCGCGACTTTGCCAAAATTGCTCTGCAAAAGCTACAGTTGGGTGCATCGGAGCTTTGGGCTTAGTTTTGAGTACCATTCCTGACTCATTCAGGTATTTATCACCCTTCTTGTGATTGCAAGTTTCACAAGCAATTACCACATTGTCCCAGGTATGGCTACCGCCCTTGGAACGGGGAATAACGTGATCGATGGTCAAATGTTTGGTACTGCCGCAATACTGACAGCGGTGTCCATCTCGCCTAAGCAGCTCGCGACGACTGACACTCGGCAGCTTCCACAACCGTTCCGAAGTGGTGATTTTTAGGCGAATATGGTGGGGAACTTCGATCGCAACTGAAGGCGATCTCAGTACCCATACAAGCTTGGTGTCTTGCAAATCCAGGGCCTCGGCTCTACCACTAATTAACAGCGCGACAGCCCGCCGGATATTAATCCGCGCCATTGGTAAATAATTGGTCGAAAATACAACGACTGAATTATTCAATACAGATGAAGTGATCTGGACGAGATCGAGTGGCTTGCTGTCTGAGATTCCAATTGTGGCTTGTTTCATAATTTTTAGCCTCTTATCAAACAACCCCCGTTGTCTATCGTTAGACAAGCGGGGGTCACAAGAAGATGTAAATTGTTTTCTTGTTATTTTTTCAACTGAACAACATCAATACTGATGTTATGGCAGTTGTTTTCCCGCAATAGTCGAATGGTTGGAGATGCCGTGATGGGTTTGCCGCCGCTTTGATGCTCGATATCTCACCACAATTTTGGTCTAGTCGCCACAAATCTCTCTCACTGCATTCTTGAGCAGTAAAATAGGCTGAGATGACTGAGTTTGTGGAAAGATTAGACACGAATGGTGACGGAGTTGTGGATCGTGGTAGAAAACAGTCTCAACAATGGATCTAGATACTTTACAGGCTCTAAGTAGTTGCGACCGATCGCTGAAAGTAATTGGGTTGTATTGTTGTAATTAAAACGCCAATTATTTTCTCATGTTAGATAAAATTTGCCGAGATGTCTAGTCAGATTTTACATCAGTACATAAATGTGCTGACTTGATTCTCATTCCGAACGGGGGGCGAGGAGCGAGGGCAATAACTAAATGATGTCCTTGTTTATGCCCAGTTCCCAAGTCTCCCAGACCCCCAACCCTAGACTCTAAGACACTGGTGGTTGAATTCCTTGCGGAAAAGTCTGCTTAAATTCGCTCATCAGATCGTCCATTTCAACCAAAGCTTGATCTATGTCTAGCGACAAGCTACTGAGGGTGGGATCTGCCTGGTATGTCAGTAGCAAGGCTCGTTTTAATTCTACTTGAGCGATTCGTTCTCGTAAGTTTTGTGCGTCCATCATGAGGTTCTTGATTTGTGATTTGGTGTTTTTTTAGAGTTCGTGAAATCTATATGCTCACATCTGACATTAGTACTAAGCACAGATCTTTGGGTACCAACAAGGGGCACCCCTAAAGATCCTAGCTCTTAACCTCTAATTCCTTCACTGCTGCGAGATATTGAGTATCTTGCGCTGTTGCTGCGAATTCTATCGCGATTTCTGGCGTTGGGATGATTCGATCGGGTGTGATGCCCAATTTATGAATATCATGGTGATTGGGAGTTTCATATTTAGCAACTGTAATGGCTAAACCGCTGCCATTGGGCAAATCAAATAAGGATTGAATTAAGCCCTTGCCAAATGTTTTGGTACCAATCAATTTGGCGCGTCCATTGTCTTGCAAGGCTCCGGCAAGAATCTCGCTGGCACTGGCGGTGCCTTCATTGACTAGTACTGCCAGAGGCGCGTCAGTTAGAGCTGTACCTGTAGACTCGATCGCATCGATCTCACCACGTCGATCGACAGTATAGACGATCGTACCCTCATTCAGCCATTGACGGGCGATTTCGACTCCCGCCTGTACCAATCCACCGGGATTGTTACGGAGATCCAGCACATATCCAGTTGCCCCCTGTTGTTTTAGTTTAGTAATATTTTCACCCAGCTCTTCAGCGGCTTTGGCACTGAATTGAGCTAGGCGCAAATAGCCGATTTTTTGACCATTTTCAGTATGGAGTTCGGCGGTAACAGGATTGAGTTCGATTTTACGCCGGATCAGAATTACTTCTCGCGATGGCTGCTCGGATGTTTGGACGATCAAACTAACGTTGGTGCCAGTCTCGCCGCGCATTCTTACTGCCGCAGTATCGAGTGTCAGCTCTGATGTTGGTACGGCATCGATTTCGAGGATGATGTCATGGGGCAAAATTCCCGCCTGAGCCGCTGGGGAGCCAGCAATCGGGGCAATGACCTCGATCGACTCAGTACCCGTCTTCACGCCGATTTGCAACCCCACTCCTGACAGTTCTCCAGCGGTATTCACCTTGAGACTGCGGTACTGTTCGGGACGCAGCAGTCGCGTAAACGGCTCATCCAAGGTCGCAATCATCTTGGTAATCGCCTGATAAGCCGCTTCCTCCGTCGGAAACTGCTGCTTCATCGTGCTATCTCTGGTCAACCACCAATTCTGATGATTGAAACTATTATCATAATAAGCCTGATTTACCGTCCGCCAAGCTTGCAGCACCAAT
>JANNDL010000217.1:0-1915 GCA_031387665.1 Chamaesiphon sp. OTE_75_metabat_95
TATGCTATAGTCATGACATCGCCGATCCTCAGTTAGTTGTTAATCACCCCTAATTGTCGGATCGATGGTGCATCGATAGCGATCGCCGCAATAAAAGGGTATCTATAAAGTGCCCTGGATTTGCGGTGGATACTGACTCTATAGGTGAGCTGGACATCAATTTTGGAAGCTTCCGATTGGAGATCTGAATCTCTCATTAGTAACTCCCAAATTGCTCCCAGATGTAAGCCGCTTGTCCGATCGTTACCGCCGATTTTGCGCCTGGTGCGATCGAACAATATAGATTGACTCAGACTAACTAAAACTTCATCCCCCATGCTTGGGGCTTATTTTCTATGGACATAGCATCGAACTATCGATGTCAGTTGATAGCGATCGAACAAATTAAGACCGTGCTCGCCGCTCTGAAGAAACTGGACGGGGAATTAAAAAATCGATCCTTGCCCGTTAGTGTGCCAGATACCATCTATCTGGACTTAGCGAAAATGCTCACACTATCGATCGACAGACTGGAAAGCGTTCTTCATGATATCGATCCGGCGACATTCAACCGCTCCGATAATTTCGACGATCGAGAGCGATGGTATGAAGCTAACCTTCGATCGCCTAAAGCCCAATACCCAAAACCTAAAACCTAATAACCATGACTGACTCCTTACATTCCGAACCAACTCCGCACACTGTAAGCACTGTGACTAAACACATCAAAATCTACTCCGACAATCCGATCCATGTCTGTATCGCTCGAATAATCGATATTTGTGAGGGCGTAGACCAAGCGGATGATGATGCATTCTTTTATGCAATGGAGTTGAATCAAGCGGCTGAACAATTACTATACCTAAGCAGTGAGTTAAGACGAGAACATAACGATAAATACCGGAAGGGAATCTATGACAGAAAACCAAATTAAAACCCAATTAAAAATAGCCGTCTCTCTGCTGGGAAGCTCAAGAACAGACGGCTATGGAAATGGAAAGTTAACGCATTCTCAGCGTAACTTTATGATTGAAACTGTGACTCAATTACTCGACAAAACAATTCAACACCTCGACCAAAAGGCTGTCTTAATTATACCAAAAAACCCAACTAATATCAATCCGCCTGATGAGTCCTAATGGGACGAAACTAGCCACTAGGCTAGTAGCGGGGGTAATTACCCGTCAAGTCTGGCAGGGGCTTTTTAACCGATTTCAGCCGTTTGGCTTACACACGATCCTCAGCCCCTATTATCCTTGCTTGTTATCTGTCTTTCATAGGTTTTACTAATCGAGTTCAAACCCCTAGGGGTTTAATTAATTCATCGCCAAACCTCGACCGATTTCAATTTCAACCCGACCAAAAAATAGAATAAAAACATGACTAAAGTTTTAGGCATCGATATCGGTGCCAAATTTGTAGTGGCGTTTGAATTGTCAGAATTACCAGTAGGTCAATCCTACCCAAATTTCTACAAGCAAAACGCTAAAATTGCCATTTCTAAAATTAGAATGGACAATTCTAAGGAAGGATCTAGCGTCAATCTCCAAGATGCGATCGAACTGTTGACTGAGATTAAACCAGACGTAATTGTGATGGAACCCACAGGGGTATGGTATTCCAGGCTGTGGGCTAGTCTAGCTAAATATCTGCATATAGAGGTGAAGTGGATCGGACACGGCGATCTAGCTCATTTACGCGGGGCGTATGGGTTCAAGGATAAGGATGATCGGACTGATGCGTTCTGTCTGGCTGTGAGCTATTTCGATCCAATCTTCAATGCTGGTAACAGTTGGTTGCATTGGAAAACAGGGGTAATAGCTGATGTTAATGATCGACTACTGGAGATTAAATCTCTCGAATCTACTACCAAGATTTTGACCCAACAAATTCGCCAGCGGCTGAAATATGAGTTCCCAGAAATTGCCGATCGCAC